>JAATFC010000197.1 GCA_015655435.1 Chitinophagales bacterium
TACCAATGCATTTGGTATGGGTATCGACAAGCCAGATGTACGCGTTGTCATACATCACGATGCACCAGATTGTTTAGAAAACTATTATCAGGAAGCCGGTCGTGCCGGTCGGGATGGAAAGAAAGCCTACGGCGTGTTGCTGTATTATCCGGATGATATCAAAAGTCTTGAGCTCCTGCCTGAGACTAGATTTCCTCCATATGAGTTCATTAAAGAATGCTATCATCATATTGGAAACTATTTGCAGATTCCGATAGGAGATGGGAAAGGAAATTTTTATGATTTTGATTTGAATAATTTCATTAAAATATTTTCCTTAAACCCCTTGCAGACTATATATGCGTTGAAAGCATTGGAACAACAGGGTTTCGTTGAATTTAATGAGTCTATTTTTCTTCCTGCAAAAGTCGTTTTTACTACCAATAGGGAAACGCTCAACGATATAGAAGAAAGTCAACCTGAACTAGCCCGTGTAGTCAAATGTTTACTTCGATTGTACGAAGGAATAATGGACCATAGAGTTTCTGTTTTTGTCAATCAGATTGCAGCTTATTGTCATATAGAAGAGGCTGAAGTGAAAGAAAGGTTGTTGCGATTGCAACGTTATCAGATATTGGAATATTTGCCCAATAAGGAAACTCCGCAAATATATTTTCTTGAAAATAGAGCGCCTTCTGACTATCTTAATTTTGACCATGAATTTTACCGTAACCGAAAAAATATTTATGTTCAAAACATCAAGGCGGTTGTTGATTATATTGGATTGGAAAGCGATTGCCGAATGGATTTTTTGTGTCAATATTTCGGACAAAAGGAAAGATTCAAATGTGGCATTTGCGATAACTGCCTAAATGAGAAAAAAGAAAAATTAACTATCAAAGAGGTTGTCAATACAGGGCAGCGTATAGTGGACAAAATTCCGGAAGAAGGGATTTTATTGTCTGAATTTAAATTGATATTGGACTGGAATGACAAGGATATTCAACTGGCTTTTCAAAAACTATCGGAAGAAGGGTTATTGTTTTTTGACCAACACGGATTGATAAGAAAAAAGCTTAAAGATTAACGTACAATACTTTATCAATATGGTACATTCCTAATTCTTAAATCATAAATCATAATTCATAATTGGCAAAACTATCCCACTAATTGCTTGAAGCATTCCGCCAAAATTTCAGTTTTCTCTTTTAGGAAAGTTTCCATTTTTTCTGTGGGAAGTCTTAATTCATAAGCCTTTCCGTTAGCTAAAACTTTGTTCAATCCTGGGTTTAGTTTGTTGAATTGATTTTGAGGTATGTTTAGTTTTTCGCAGATAATATCACCGTCATAAAAACCAGTTAGCTGATAAGTGGTTGTATTTTCTTTTTCTTCGTCTGTCAAAGTAGGAGTGGTGACTATATTTTCTTTAAAATCTTTCGTTTCATTTTTTGTCATAGTCGTGATGCCGCCACTACCTTCGAAAAAATAGTGCGTACTGATAAATTTCTTAACGTGATTGCGGGTTTCCAGCGGAAGGTAATATTGCAATTTCCAAAAATCGTCGCTTCCGGATTTACGTTTAGCCTTGCGAACTGCACCTGGACCGGCGTTGTACGCGGCAATGACCAATAGCCAGTCACCAAATTGTTGGTGGAGCTCAGTTAATAGTTTGGCGGCTACCACTGTGCTTTTTTGAACGTCTGTTCTTTCATCAATACCATCACCTACACGCAATCCGAACCGCATCGCTTCATCATACATCAACTGCCATGGTCCGACTGCTCCTGCCCAAGAACGCAAACCTGTTTGCAAACTGCTTTCAATAACAGAAAGATATTTCAGTTCAAGTGGTAAGTGATATTCGGATAAAACTTTGTCGTAAATGTGAAAATAAGGACGACCCCAATCTTTCATGCGGGTCATCTCGTGCTTTTCTTTTTTGACATATTGGTCTTTGAATCCAACAACTTGAGGATTGATTCCCGTGTGGATATTTTTGTCGGCTCTATTGGACGTTTGTTGGGATGGAAGGAGTGTTTTGAATTCCTGTTTGGAAACGGCGATCGTGTTGGCAGCGGAATCTGTTTTTTTGTTTTGCGCATTTGTCCGAACTGAAAGAATCGTCAAACTCAATGCAAATGCCCAATATAGGTTTGCATTATGTTTTTGCTTTCTTATCGTATCAATTTCAGGCATGACTTTGCAAAGATAACGATGTTCAAAAAAACGCTTTGTTTAGATTCCTTTTTTAACATAAATCAGGAAAAGAAAAATGCGGACAATTTGTCCGCATTTTTACGAGATATAATCTTCAGAAATAAAGTCGTTTATCTTAACCAATCTCTTGGATTGAGGAATGTGTTTCTTTCGTTGGAGATGGTAAAGGATATAAAACCTCCGGAGCCATCAAAGGCTTGTCCCGCATTTCCGATGACAGTATTGCCTTTTACTTCTGAACCTTTTTTGACTTTCGGACTGCGTATATTGGAGTAGCTGGTAAAATATTTACCATGACGGATGATTATCGTATAATCTCCCGTTCCTTCGTCATCGATTACTCCCGTAACAGTACCATTGGCAACCGAACGAACTGGAGACCCTACTGGAGGATTTAAGTCTACACCATTATTTTGATCTTGAACCTTAGTTCCCGGAATTGGATGCGTTCCAAACTCAGTTGTTACCATTCCTCCGGATGGCCAAGGGAGATGCCTTTTGCCGCGTTCAAAATCAATAGACTCCGCCAATCCTTCCGATGTGCTTTCCAATACACTTGCGGAACGTTTGGAGCGGATTTCATCATCTTTGGACAATGGCGTTGATGCTGACGAAGTAGGATTTCTGTTGATAGCTGCTTGCACGGCTGCGGCTGCTTCTTGCTCTTTCTTTTTGGCATCAGCAATACGTTTCTGGTCTGCCAATCGCTCTTCTTCCTGTTGTTTTTTCAGTTTGTCAAGAGCTTCTCTTTTAGCTTGCTCTTCTGCTGCTGTTTTTGCTGCTTGACGTGCTGCATCTGCGGCTGCAAGGGCCTCTTTCCGCTCTTTTTCTTTGCGGGCGGCCTCTGCAGCTTCGTCTGCGGCTTTTTGCGCTGCTATCTGACGTAGGCGCTCTTCTTCAGCAGCTCTTTCCCTTGCTATACGTTCACGTCTTTCTTTTTCTTTTTTGGCGGCCTCAGCTCTTGCCGAAGCGATTTCTTGTTGGATGATTCTGTCAAGATTGTTTTGCAGTTTTCTCCTTCTTTTATTCTTTTCCGATATTTCCGAATTGATTTCTCCTTCGCGGCTTTTGAGGTCGGCTACGGATTGGTCTTTTTCTTTTTCGTCTAGTTGCAAAGTGCCTATTTCTGTTGTCTGATTGGTCAGAGCCGTACTTTTTTGCTTTTTGCTGGAAGTGAGGTCTTCCACTTTTCTATGCAAAATCTCCTGCACTACTTTGATGTCGGCTACTTGCGCTTCGCGGTAGCTGCGGTAACTTTTCAGGTAAGTGATGCGTTTGATGGCATCGTTGAATGAAGATGCCGAAAATATAAAATTGAGCTGGTTGTAGTTGTTCCTGTTTTTATATGCAAAAGCGAGGCTCTGCGCATATTTTGTTTTGAGCGTGTCCAGCTTTTTAAGATACTTTTTGATAGTTTCGACGTTGCCGACGATGTCTTTGTTCAGTACGACGATTTCGCTTTGGATGTTTTCAACCAATGCTTCGCGCGTTTTTATCTTTCTCTGGACAAGGTAGAGTTCGGTCAGTGATTTTTTTCTGCTGGAACGTATTTCGCTAAGATTGGAGTTCAGTTCTGCAAGGTCTTTTCTTAACTGAGCCTGTTCTCTTTGGATATCTTCTTTTGTCTGTTGACTAAATCCTATTGAGAATGAACTTGTCAGGAGGATTAAAACAAACAATGATTTCTTCATCAAAATGCTATAATTTTTGATTACAGATTGTAAAATAATACTAATTGGGCAAAATAAGCCAAATGAAACGCAAAAAACTGTGTTACTTATTGGCGAACGCTGTATTTGCTTGGAATATTGAACGGATAATCTAAAGTTTGGTTAAAA
Source organism: Chitinophagales bacterium (assembly GCA_015655435.1). Classification (GTDB taxonomy): domain Bacteria; phylum Bacteroidota; class Bacteroidia; order Chitinophagales; family Chitinophagaceae; genus Rhizosphaericola. The sequence goes on from JAATFC010000197.1 coordinate 4,035, forward strand.
TTAACCTGTTTATAGCTGAGTTCGATGTCCATTGGAGTCTTGTCTTTTGCCACGATATGGATGTCGTTTGGTATCCAGCCTGCAACCGTTTTTTGGAAATTTTTATATTGGACACTGCAAGTCCGCGCAGGATTGGAAAAGTCCGTCAACTGGTTTTGCAAAATCCAGTTATTAGTCGGGTCGAGTGTTATTTGATTTTGGATAGTTCCTTGCTGAAACACAAAGTTCCAAGTGCCGTCCGCGTTGCCTTTGTAAGACTTTAAAATTCCTTTTTGCAAAAGCATACGTCCCGTCAATATATTTTGAATATCGGCGAATACCAGCGGTTGGTGGATAATGTTTTGGATATATCCAATGGAACGTTTCTCGACCGTGCTGTTGAGTTTGTTGATGACAATGGCGCTGTCCGCTGATATTTTGGCACGCGCACCTTCGATATTGAAAGGTCCGGTCAGGGAAACCCAAATCAGGCTGTCTTTCGTTGAGCGAATATTTGCATTGACACTTTGGTTAAGGTCAGGAGACTTGATTGAAACGCCCAATTTTCCGGAAAATGTTTGGTAGCTCAATGTATTGTTTTGCCAGTTTGCCAATACTTCTTTTGCCAACGTAGCGGAATCCTTGACGACTGCTACGTAGCTGGTATCTTTCTTGACAGGTGTGGAGGTCGTAACCTTTTTGGCTGAATGGCAGGATGCAAATACTGCAATAGCACCGAATCCCAATAGTTTGAAAAGTCTCATTTTGTCCAATTAATTCTTTCCCGTGTGACCAAATCCACCTTCGCCTCTTTCCGTTTCGTTGATTTCTTTTGCCTCATACAAAATCACCTGTGCGACTTGCTGCACGACTATCTGTGCGATACGGTCACCGGACTTGATGGTCTGTTTTTCCGTAGAAAGGTTGATTAATATGACTTTGAGTTCGCCACGGTAATCCGAGTCAATCGTTCCGGGCGTATTGAGGCAGGTGATGCCCTGGTTGATGGCAAGACCGCTTCTTGGGCGTACTTGCGCTTCGTGCCCCTCTGGTAATTCAAAAAACAAACCTGTAGGTACCAATATGCGCTGCATGGGCTGCAACTCAATCGGGGCGTCAATATAAGCTCTCAAATCAAGGCCTGAAGAACCGGAAGTTGCGTATGTAGGTAATGGGTTGTTCGATTTATTTATAATCTTAACTGTAATATTTTTCATCTATAAAAATGCTGTATTTTAAATTTTAATCAATTGGCAAAGTTACGTTAATAAACAATCGTTTGAAACCGTTTTGGCTTCAAATTAAAAAGTTAAAGAATATTTATCATTTGAAATATTCTATTCTCTGGGAAGGTTGATTTGCGTGGCGTCAATAGTGACCGCGAACTGTTGTTCCTTGCCGTTTTGCTGTTTGATTAAGTCTATTTTGGAGGGAAACTGTACTCCGTTTATTTTCTTGTAAACAGAGAAATATTTAGTGGTGATAGTCGTGCTATCGTCAATTGTTTCTTTTTCGATTGTTTTGGTTAAAAGGAAGGACTGTGCGTCATAAAATTCCGAAACCTGCTTGCCCGACGGCATCGTAATGTCCAATAGGAAAAACTGCGCATTATTTTCCGTCGTTTTTTCTATTTTATTGAGTGTAAATGTATTGCTGCTGTCGAGGTAGAAAAGCTGGTTAAAAAGCCCGAGGTTGTCTTTGTTGCGTTCGTCGATTTCTTCCGAAGTGAGAGGCGTTCTCTGGCTGATTTGTTGATTATAACCCGATGTGCCGTCAAAAACGCTGCGCATAATCGTATCAGTATCAACCGATAGCGCGATATAATCCAGATTTGGACTTTCCTTTCTTTCCGAAAAATTCAACTGCATTCCCGCCATCGTGATACTTCCGCTGAAATCGAGGCTTTGAATATTCTGTAGTTGTTGAGCACCGCCGAGAGCAGTAATGTATTTCTGGATAACCATCGCTGCTGAAATACCGTCGATACTTTTGGAAAAACCTTTTTTGGATTCAACAGTTGGTATATTGGATGGGTTATTGACGGGATATTTGACTGCTTGTTGCGCGGTTACTTGATTAAAAAGGCATGAAAAAGAAAACAAGGCAGCAAACAATATTAGAGTTGTCTTCATGTTCTGAAATTATCTTAAAGAAAAAGGCTTCCCTTTTTAAGGAGAAGCCGCTCAAAATCTTTGCCAAGATTAGTTAAGAGAATATACGTTTGATATGCAAATAGACTGTAGTGTATTGACTATGAATACTTTAGATGATTTTTTTCAAATTATCCACCAAAGCGTTATTTTCCGCTTGCGTACCGACTGTGATACGCAAACAATTATCACATCTTATGACCTTATGGCGGTCACGAACGACAATTTTGTTTTGAAGCAAAGCATCGTAAATACCTTGAGCATCAGATACTTCCACCAATAGAAAGTTTGCATCCGACGGAAAAATCTTTTTTACAATAGAGAGTTCTTGCAGTTGCACTGCCAATTTTTCCCTTAATGAGATGAGTTCGGATGTGTAGGTTTTGACCTTTTCTGCCTTTTCCAAAGCTTCTAAAGCCAACTTCTGCGTCACTTGGTTGATATTGTATGGAGGTTTTACCCTGTCCAATATATCAATGATTTCCTTGGAAGCAAATGCCATTCCCAAACGCAAACCAGCCATTCCCCAAGCTTTGCTGAAGGTCTGCAATATGACAAGATTGGGATATTGGGGCAATAGTTGTGTAAAAGAAATTTGGTTTGCAAAATCAATATAAGCCTCGTCCACAATTACAAGTCCTTGAAAATCATGTAATAACTCCAATATATCTTCCTTTTTCAAAAGGTTGCCGGAAGGATTGTTGGGCGAACAAATCCAAATGAGTTTAGTATTGGTATCTATATTGGACTTGATAGACGCTATATCCAACTGAAAATCAGCAGTTAGCAATGCTTTCCTAATTTCAACATCGTTTATATTGGCACTCACTTCGTACATGCCGTAAGTCGGCGGACAGATGATAATATTGTCCTTTTTGCTTTCGCAAAAACAGCGGTACAAAAGGTCAATACATTCGTCACTACCATTTCCCAAAAAAATACTTTCTGCTTCAACGTTTTTGACTGTTGCGATTTTTTGTTTGAGTGCGCGCTGGTGTGGGTCAGGATAGCGTGTGTAATCTTCGGTAAGGGGAGAACCCAAACTGTTTTCATTAGCATCCAAAAAGATATTGGCTTCACCCGAAAATTCGTCCCTTGCAGAAGAGTAAGGTGCTAACCCTTTGATGTTTTCTTTTACTAACTGATTGATATTGAATGACATATTTCTAGTGAATAGCTAATAATGAATAATTAATAATGTTTACCTGGAATTCATAACTCTCAATTCATAAATCATAATTCGAACTACAATTCCTCGCCTAAACGAACACGGACGGCATTTGCATGTGCTTTTAAGCCTTCTGCTTCTGCCATTTCGATGACCGTATTGGCTATCTTGTGCAGACCGTTTTCGGATAGTTTTTGGAAAGTGATCTTTTTTACAAAACTGTCTACGCTGACACCGCTGTACGCATGCGCATAACCTTTGGTCGGAAGCGTATGGTTGGTTCCGCTGGCGTAATCGCCCACGCTTTCGGGTGAATAGTTTCCTAGAAAAACAGAGCCTGTATTGGTGATTTTCTGACCGATGACTTCCGCATTTTTGCAGGAAATAATTAGGTGTTCGGGTGCGTAGATATTGCTCAGTTCGATAGCGTCCTCAATAGTCGGCAGATATATCAACTTGCTGTTTCCCAAAGATTTAGCGGCTAAATCCTTACGTGGCAATAGATTTAACTGATAATCCACGGCAGTTTTTACTTCGTCCAATAGGGTTTTGGAAGTGGAAATCAGCAAGACCTGACTGTCAGGACCATGTTCCGCCTGCGACAACAAATCCGCAGCCACAAAATCGGGATTGGCTGTTTCGTCCGCCAATACAGCAACCTCACTCGGTCCGGCAGGCATATCGATGGCAACGCCGTCCAATTGTACCAACTGTTTGGCACACATGACATATTGGTTGCCCGGTCCGAATATTTTGTAAACCTGTGGGATGGTTTCCGTTCCGTACGCCATCGCGCCAATAGCTTGTACGCCACCGACTTTGAAAACCTTTTCAATACCGACCAGTTGCGCACTGAACAGGATTGCCGGGTGCAGCTTGCCTTCTTTATTCGGTGGAGAGCAAAGTATCACTTCCTTGCATCCGGCAATCTTGGCTGGAATACCCAACATCAGAATAGTGGAAAATAAAGGAGCAGAACCACCGGGAATATACAGTCCCACTTTTTCAATGCCCACACTTTTGCGCCAACATTCAATGCCGGGCATCGTCTGGATGATTTCCGAATGTAAAACCTGGTGCAGGTGGAAAGTCTTGATGTTTTCGGTAGCTTGACGGATAGCCGCTTTCAGTTCGGGAGTCAAAGCGGCTTCCGCTTCGCGGAATTCACTTTCGGAAACGGTGATATTGTCCAATATGACTCCGTCAAATTTTTCCGTATAGTTCTTTACGGCACTGTCGCCGTTTTCGCGAACATCTTTCAATACATTGCTGACCATGTCGGTCAATGCAAGGTTGTCAAGTTCGGGTCTTTTTATCAATTCGTTCCAGCTTTCTCTTGCCGGATTTTCAAAAATATTCATTTGAATAAATTGTTTGTACTAAGGAACCATTTTTTCAATAAGAAGTACCAATATGCCTTCCGCACCGAGTTCTTTCAGGTTTTGGATGATGTTCCAGAACTGTGTTTCCGTCATGACGGTATGGATGCTGCTCCAGCCTTCTGCCGCCAAAGGCAACACGGTCGGGCTTTTCATGCCGGGCAATAGCTTTTCGATAGCTTCCAGTTTTTCGTTGGGAGCATTCATCAGTACGTATTTGCTGCTTTTGGCTTGTTTGACTGCCTGAATGCGAAAAATCAACGATTCCAATATGGCTTGCTTGACGTTGCTTATTCCGCTATTTTTTATCAAAACGGCTTGTGATTGCAAAATGACTTCTGCTTCTTTCAGACCATTCATGAAAAGGGTAGAGCCCGAACTGACTAAATCGCAGATGATGTCTGCCAATCCAATACCGGGCGCAATCTCCACGCTGCCGCTGATTTCCTGTATTTCTGCCTGTACTTTGTTTTCGTCCAGATATTTTTGTACCAATACGGGATAGCTTGTGGCGATGCGTTTTCCCTGCAATGTTGCGGGCCCGTCAAAGGTTTCATTTTTTCTGACAGCGAAAGAAAGGCGGCATTTTCCAAATCCTAATTTGTCTGCGATGGCAACGGTTTTAGCTTTTTCGTAGACGACGTTTTCGCCTACAAAACCAATATCGGCAACACCGTCTTCCACGTATTGGGGAATATCGTCGTCCCGCAGGAAATACACTTCCAATGGAAAGTTGGTCGCTTCACTTTTCAGCTTGTTGATGCCGTTGCTGATGTCGATACCGCACTCCTTGAGCAGTTTCATGGAGTCGTCGTGCAGACGTCCGGATTTTTGGATGGCGAGTTTCAGGATGCTTTCGGTTGTTGTTGTCGGATTCATTTTATTTTAAATCTTATATTGACGGAAAACAAAAAAGGCCTACACGAGTGTAAGCCTTTCAATTACTATTATTAAGATGCACAGCAGCACCACAGGCTTACCCTTGAGGAAAGTAGTGATGATGGATATGTATCTGCATTTTCATGGCGCAAATGTAGGCGAAAGATGTATTGGTTGTTCTTTTTTGAAAAAATTTTCCGTTAAATAATCTTTACGTACATTGGAATCGGTTTGCAAATAAAGTTCACCATACTGGTTAGTCTGTGTATATGCTTGATTGTGATGAGTTTACCTTCCGTTGCTCAGAACAAAGATAGTGTCATGCCCGTGAAGAAGAACCCGGGTTTGTTTCAAAAATTACACAGCTCAATAACTAGGCACAATGTTACCGTGCGCGATACGGCTAGTACAATCAATCTTACTATTGAAAATAACAGGCAAAGATTTTCACCTTATCAAGGCAAGGTTATTCGCCATATTGATGTGCGCCAACTTAACTTTTACCAATCGATGGACGATACCTCGTCGCAAAGCAAAAAATATTTCGGAACACAGATATTGACTAGGCTTCACAGGACGACTCGTGCCGGGGTTATTAGAAATAATCTTTTTATCCATGAGGGAGAAACGTTCTATGCAACAGTTGCCGCGGATAACGAGCGTTTTTTGCGTACGATTTCTTTTATCAGGGATGCTCGTCTTTTGATTGACAGCATTCCGGGAACGGATTCAATCGATATCGTGGTATTGACAAAGGACCTGTTTAGTATAACGGGTAGTCTTGGTAGTTTTTCTGCCAACAATATTCGGGCTAGCATAGAGGAGGTCAATCTTGGTGGGCTTGGGCAGTCCGTTTCTTATATGGGTTTTTATGAGAAAAGCAGGCATCCCCGCTATGATGGCGAACTTGGCTACCAATACAATAATTTTATGGGAAGCTTCGCCAATATAACGGCTACGATTTCCAATCTTGGTAAAAATCTGATTTCCGGTAACCGTAATGAGGCTTTTCAGCGTATCGAAATATCACGTCCCATGATATCTCAATACAAGCGTTTTATGGGAGGGCTGAGTCTGGCGCATGCCAGTACGAGAGACGTGTATCCGGAATTGGATTCGGTCGGTAATTATTTTAAATACAAATACACAACGTTCGATGTGTGGGGTGGGCTGAATCTTAACGTCAAAAGATATATTTCGGATGAAAAAAACCATCTAAGGCAGTTCGTCGCTTTCCGCTATGTGAAATACACTTTCCACAATGCTCCTAACCAGATTGTGAATCCGTTTGATATGCGTACCAATTCGCGTGAGATGGCATTGATGCAGTTGACATTGTTCAAACAGGAATTTTACCAAACAAGATATTTCTATGGTTTTGGAACGGTGGAGGATATTCCCTATGGATTCAACTATAATATTACGGGAGGCTGGTATCGCCAGCGTAGGTTGTCCCGTCCTTATCTTGGCATCGACCTCAACAATTATATGCTGACGCAGCAAGGCGATATATTTCAGTTTTTTGCAAAAGGTGGAGCTTTTTACAACAAAAAATTAGAGGATGCTGGCTATACGTTTGGGAGTACTTTTTTCAGTAGGGTAATACCTGTCGGTGGAACGAAAATTAGGCAGGTCATTCGGGCAAGCTATTCGGAAATATTCAATACGAAGACAACTTATCCGTTGCGCGTCAACAATAGCGCATTTGGGTTAAATGCGTTTTCGTCTGATTCCGTTTATGGCTCACGCAGGTTAAGTCTACATTCCGAGACAAGATTTTTCACACCGTGTAAAGTATTCGGATTTGTATTGGCGCCTTACTTATCGGGCGATCTTTCTTTTTTGACACCGATGAAAGGGGCATTTGAACGCTCCTCGCTGTACATGGGAATTGGTCCCGGACTGCGCATCAGGAATGAAAACCTGGTGTTTGGAACCATAGAACTTCGGACGATGTATTTCCCAAGAAATATACCGGGACAAAACAGTTTCAAGGTGGGAATGAACGCCAATCTGCGTTTCCGCTTCAATACCAATTATGTAAACAAACCGGATATCTATGATCTCAACAATGATCCAAACGGTACGATTTACTAAGAGTTGGTATAAATAAAAAAGGAAGGTACGAAACCTTCCTTTTTTAGTAACATCGTCTGCAAAACCAATCAAATCCTTTCTTACTTGGCACGTAAAAGCTAGAAATGATATTTGCAAACAAAAAGACAAACGAGTGAGACAATCAACAGTCCCATAGTAGTCAAAAAAAGCCTTTTTTGCGCATCGATTAGCGATTTACCATTTGCGCTTTTGCGAACACTTTCTTCCATTTCCAAAACATTAAAATTGTAATTCAATGCCTAAAAATAATTACTGGAAATGAAATAAACAAACAAACGATAGTTTTTTATTAAATTTTTATGAAGATTGTGTTAACAACCATTTTGTGATTTTGTGAAACAGATGCAATTGCGTATTTCCGCCAGTAATTCTATGGTTTTTGTCCGGGTATATTGCCATTTCGAAAGGGATATTTTGTTTCGCTAAATGCTTGCTAAACTGCATCGTGTGTTGCAGATGGACATTATCGTCAGCAGAACCGTGTATCAATAACAATTGTCCTTTTATATTGGAGGTATCGTGAAAAGGAGAATTGTTTTCATATCCGTCTTCGTTTTCCTGTGGCGTACGCATATAACGTTCTGTATATATGGTGTCGTAATATTTCCATGAAGTGACGGGCGCAATTGCAACTGCATAACTGAAAATGGAAGCTCCCTTTGTAATCGCCAGGCAGCTCATAAATCCTCCAAAACTCCAACCCCAATGACCAATTTTCTGTGAATCGACATAGGGTAGTCTGGTGAGAAATTCCGCAGCCTTGATTTGGTCCTCGATTTCTAGTTTGCCGAGTTGCAGGTAGGTTTTCTTTTTGAAATCTTCTCCACGAAAACCAGTTCCGGTATTGTCCACGGACACAACGATGAGCCCGTTTTGGGACAGGTATTGATGCCACATGGAAACGCTTCCAAATCTGTCCAATACAGTTTGCGAGCCAGGCCCGCCATAATTGCAAAACAGAAGCGGGTATTGCTTTTGCTCGTCAAAATCATGAGGCAAAAGCATCCAGCCATTCAGGCGTTCTCCGTTGTCAATGGGTATCTGCATAAAGGCTGGTTGGCCAAGTGTGTATTCGGAAAGCGAGGTTTTTAACGGAGTATTGTCCAATATGTTTTTTTCATATTGTAGCGTCGGGAGTTGTTGGTTTTCTTCCAATATGATTTTGTATTGGTCGATGGTCGTAGGCTCGCGTGTATTGGAATTTTCAATGATGACCGTTTGCTGGTCGAGGTCAATATGGATTTCGTTCCAACCGTCTTTTTCAGAAAGTTGTTTTTGGTTTCCCTGAAAATCAACAACGAACAAATGCCTTACCATCGGATTGGGATATGCTGCAACGAAATAAATCCAACTGTTCTTTTTGTCAATGGCGACAATATGGCTCAGGTCGAAGCTATTTTCTGTTAAAGGAACGATAATTCTGTCGGATTTTTTTACATAAATATTCCGAAAACCACGCTGCTCGCTTGTGAAAACAAACTGATTTTCCTGTAGGAAAAACCAGTCTTCCGTTAGGTCAATATACCGTTCGTTTTTTTCCGAATAGCGTATCTCGAAATTGCCCGATATTGGGTAGTTTTCCCAAATCCGCAATTCGTTTTGATGACGATTGAGGTGGAAGATGTTGAGCTTGTTTACGGGCGACCAAACGATTTTTGGGATATAACCTCCATCGCTTTTGGGTGATAGTTCGCTTTTGTGTTTTGATTCAATGTGATAATACCATATTGAAACGGATGCATTTTCCTCGCCCGCTTTCGGATATTTGTAGGAATACTGTGTGTTGTATCCATTGTCATATATCGGAAAGGAATATTCCTTTACGAGCGATTCATCAAAACGGAAATAGGCAATCATTTCGCTATCGGGACTCCATTCGTAAGCACGCGAAAACGCAAATTCTTCCTCGTAGACCCAGTCGCAATTGCCATTAATGACATGATTCCATTTTCCGTCATCCGTAACCTGAACCGTGTTTTTTTCTTCTAAAAAATAAACAAACAGATTGTTGTCCAATACGTACGCAACCATTTTTCCATTTGGAGAAAAAGTCGCGTGACTTACTTTTTTATCCGAAATCTGATGTATTTCATTGGTTTTTATATCAAGGGAAAAAACATTTTCCTTTGACGACCTTCTGTAAATGCTTTCTCGATTAATGGAAAAAAGAAGATAAGATTTGTCTTCGTTCCAGATGCAGTCATGGCTATCGACGGCTTTGCCCAGATATTTTTCGATGGATTCCTTGATGGATATTGGCAGTTCTTTTTCGAAAGGATAGAAGGATTCCTGTTCAAATCTTTTGTGCAAAAAAATATCTTCCAATGTGATGTTTTTGCCGTTTTGACGCATTTTTTTGAATTTGATGGAAGAAAACACTTTTTTCCGATAAATGAAAAATAAAATTGTCTTGTTATATTTGACCTTTGTTTAATACGTTTTTAATTAACTATTTGGTATGAAAAAAATTTTATTGTCCCTAACCCTTTGCTGGTTTATCGTACAAGGACATGCGCAAGATGACTTGGTGAAGAAAGCAAGCGAAAGCAAAAGCCTGACTGGAACGAAAGGCTATCAATTTCAGGATGTTATTAACCTGTCCACGACTCCAATCGAAGACCAAGGTTCGTCTGGTACTTGCTGGAGCTATTCCACCAACTCCTTTTTGGAGTCCGAAATGATCAAAGCTGGCAAAAAACCGCTTCCACTTTCCAAGATTTTCACGGCACGTAATTCTTATGTAGACAAAGCGGACAGCTATGTACGCATGAGCGGTCACATGGACTACGGCGATGGTGGTGAAGGGCATGACGTAATCAATATGTATGCAAAATACGGAGCGATTCCAGAGTCTGTTTATTCTGGTTTGGCTAATGGTGCGACGAAAAACAATTTCGGTGATATGCAGGCCAACCTGAAATCCATATTGGACAATACAGTAAAATCAACTGACAAGAATGCTTCTTGGAAAATAGCTTTCGGCAGCATATTGGACGCTTATCTGGGCAAAGTTCCGGAAACATTTACCTACAATGGTAAATCTTATACTCCGAAATCTTTTGCAAATGAAGTTGTCGGTTTGAATGCAGATGACTACGTAGAGTTTATTTCCCAGACCAATACGCCATATTGGCAAAAAGCAATGATGATGGTTTCGGACA
>JAATFC010000015.1 GCA_015655435.1 Chitinophagales bacterium
GACTATTAACATTATTACTTTTAGGATATTTGTAATAGGATAAACATAAAACCATGAAAAAAGATACTTCTTTGCCCTCGGTCGATGCTTTTTTCCAAAAAGCAAAAAAATGGAAACCGGAAATAGAACTTTTGCGTGAGATTGTATTGGAAACACCCTTGACTGAGGAACTGAAATGGTACCAGCCTTGCTATACTTATGACGGCAACAATGTGGTCATTATCGGAGGATTCAAAGAGTATTGTGTGCTGAGCTTCTTCAAAGGTGCTTTGCTAAAAGACGAAAAAAGCATATTGATACAGCCAACTGAAAACATGCAGGCAGTTCGTCAGCTCCGTTTTACCAATACTGATGAAATAAAGAAGCAAAAAACACTCATCAAAAAATACCTCAAGGATGCCATCGAAATAGAAAAGCAAGGTCTAAAAGTCGACATGAAGAAAAGTCGCGAATTTGATTTGCCTGAAGAACTGTTAGCCCAGTTTGCAAACAATCCAGCATTGGAAAAAGCATTCAAGGCATTGACGACCGGAAGGCAGCGAGCATATTCGCTCTTCTTCTCCGCTGCCAAACAATCCCTAACGCGAATAGCGAGAATCGAAAAGAATATCTCGAGGATATTGGAAGGAAAAGGTTTAAATGATTGACGATACAAGTTGCTAAAACGTATCGTAAAAGGAGGAAGGGAACTAAATCTAGTTTCCTTCCTCCTTTTTAGAAATCTTGAGTTAGGAAGATTATCCTAAAATTTATATGTCATGCTTGCAACAAGCTGTCTCGACATCTGCGGATTCATGGTTGTGTAACCTGTCCAATAACGTTTGTTGGTAATATTGTCCACTTTCAAACCAAAAATCATGCTTTTGGTTTCGTAAGTAAGAGCACTGTTCAGCACAACATAAGATGGAAGTGTGAATACACCCATTGTCGTGCTGTTGACAATTTTGTTGTCACTTGCATAGTTACCTCCGAATCCAATACGCAAACCTCTCAATGCACCTTTGGACAATCTATAACCTAGCCACCAATTGGCTTGCCAAGGTGAGCTTGCGGTTGTCGGTCTTAGACCCAATACTGTAGCATCTGCTTCCGTATATTTAGAATTGTTGTAAGACAAGCCAGATGTAAAGTTGAAGCCGTCAAATGGATTGGCGCTCAATTGCAATTCCACACCTTTGCTGACTTGTGTCCCGTTTTGTACACTTGCCTGTGCTGGAAGATTAGGATCGGCACGAACTGTATTTTTTACAGTAATATCGTAATAACTCAAGGAGGCACTCAAGCGATTTTTGATTAGATCCGTTTTGATACCGGCTTCCCACTGATTGGCTTGTTCTGGTTTTGCAACAGTAACCACTAGGCTATCCTGTTGACCTGGATGATAAGCGATATATGTGTTTTTGTTGGTAAAACCATTTTGATAGTTTGCAAAAATGGACATCTGATCTGGGATAATCTGATATACTGCACCGAACTTAGGTGAAAATACAGTTTGATTATATTTTTCGGTACCATATCCTTTGTTGTTGATAACAAAACGATCGACGCGAACTGCCGCAGAGACATTGAATCTATCGGTGATATTGACAACATCTGATATATATGCACTGTAAGTGTTAGTGACACTAATGGACGGGTAGGTGCCTACTTGACTCGACGTATCATAGTAATTGTTGATATTTATGCCATTAAAATTACTATAGTCATAATTTGAACTTAAAGGAACTAAATCATAATAGCCGCTTGGATAATAGAAAAGGATATTTGCATCCAATCTCGTATAGTCCAAACCGAAAACAACGCGGTTTCTCACTGTTCCGATATTGAAATCACCATTGAAATTTTGTTGGACTTCAAAGAATTTCTTTTTACCGTCCTTAGTCGATTGATCCGCTCGTGCTAGTACGTTGCCACTTGCAGATGGAATCAAGTAGAAATAAGGTCCACGGCCATTCGAATAACTTTGTCCGTAGGTTATATTGGTGGAAGAAGAAAAGCTTTTGGAAAATTGATAATTCACTTGCCCAAAATAGTTTGCACTATTGGATGTCTGTGTTAGACCATTTCCGACATAGGAATTTGTATATTCCATATTGACTTGTTTAGCATTGGTAATGCCAAGCATCGATGTAGGATAGTAGAAAAACAGGATTGGATTTCCTTGGTTCTGTCCATAGGATAATTCCGCATCCAAACTCACTGCCAGCTTGTCTGAAGGTTTCCACAACAAGCTGGGAGCAAGGAAATATTTACGAGAAAATCCTTCTGACTGAAAGCTTCGCTGATTGTTGTAAGCCCCATTGAAACGGAACATTACTTTCTTGGCCTGATCCAATGGCGTATTGATGTCCAAACTTCCACGTCCAAAATCATAACTACCCAAAGACATGGATACATTACCACCAAAATGGTCATAAGGTTTTTTGGTAACGCGATTGATCAATCCACCATAAGAAGTCAGCGTACTACCAAACAATGTAGCAGAGGGTCCTTTGATGATCTCTAATGTCTCCAGATTTGCAGCATCGATACCGTCAGTTACCACCCCAGCAATTCCGTTACGCAAAGTTGACTGCATAATAAAACCACGACTATTGTAAAAAGCGCCACCATCTCCCGCACGCCCTGTTGCGTTCCACATCAACTGTACGCCCGGTGCATTGCGCATGGCATCATCCACAGAATATACCAACTGGTCTGTCAATAGATTTTTGGAGATGGTTGTGTAGACTTGTGGGTTTTCGATACTTTTCAGAGGCATTTTGCCAACAGATTCACTAGCTTCCGTGCCAAATTTGCGTTGTACAGTCGAAACGATAATCTCGTCCAGTTGTTTGCTTGATACGCCTAATTGAATATTGAGTTCCGCTGTTTTGGTTGCTTCTACGGTGACTTTTCTGACAACATTTTCGTAACCTACAAAAGAAATCTCTACATCGTAGTTTCCTGGTTTTATATTTTCCAGTTGGAATACGCCATTCTCGTCGGTCGTAGTCGTTTTTTGTAGTTGTACTATGCGAACCAATACGTATGCTGCAGGTTTGTTGTCGCTTGTCGTGACAATACCCTTTATACGACCATTGTCTTTATCATCGATACGCGCCATCACACTTGTAGCAAGTGTAGAAAGCAATAAAGAAAAAATAAATATTCGTAAAAATCTGTCCAAAAAAGAACTGTGCATTTGAAGTTGTACTTTTTGTGTTAATAAAATGCAAAGATGCAGATAGGAACACAAGACCATTTACGAGATTGGGAAATTCATATTGAACAAATAAGATTTGACAAATGTGTGACAAATATTATTTTTTGATATTTGTAAATGGTTATCGGATATAATTTTTCAGTCCAACAACGCCAAAGGCTTCAACTCTCAAGAGTTGAAGCCTTTGGCACAAGAATAATCTTTATTCTACCAATTCCAGCTCAATGGGAAATTGACTTTAAATGTAAAGTTTCGTCCCATTCCAAAAACGCCTGTTCTTCCGGTTGCGTTATTAACGTCCAGATATTTGAAACGGCTCAGATGGTTTTGGTAAGCGATATCGCCCAGGTTGTCACCCGTCAATACGATATTGCAGATTGTTTTTCCGTTTTTGTTGACAATGTCCGAACCGATGGAGGCGTTGACCAGCCAATATCCTGATGTCGGCGTTTCGGTATTGAAACCCGTAAATGCATCATTTTGTTTGAATGTATAGTCGCTCACAAGGCTCACATAAAAATTACGGAACGTTTTCCCTTGTGGAAGGAAATTGCCTCTCAGTTGCGCTACATAACGAGCCGCGGGAATATCCGGAATATTGGAACTACCACCGACAGGATTGGAGAATTTTGCCCTTGTATAGGAAAATGTATTTTCGAAATGCAACCAGTCCAGCGGATGCGGATGTATGTCGATATTGAACTCTCCACCATACAGGTTTGCATCATGTTGGTTGAAACGGTAAACGTTTATCGTATTTCCGTTTTCGTCCACCATTGTAGAGTCTCCACCCGCAGCATTTGTAACGCGTTGGTAAAAAATGAAGTCATTGATATGATTGTAATACAACGAAGCATTAACGGAAACGTGGGTGGTATTGACTTCCAAGCCAGCATCTACCTGCAAACTTTTCTCAGATTTAAGACTGTTGTTTCCGATTTCATAGCGCAATGTTCCTTCATGTGCGCCGTTGCTTGCAAGTTCTGCCATATTGGGTGCACGGAAACCGCGAGAAACGTTCACTTTCAGCGTAGTCGTATTGGACGCTTCATAGCTCGCGCCAAGACTTCCTGATATATTGGAAAAGTTTTTGGAAAAAACGGCAAATTTCTGTTCGTCTGGGTCTTCCGGATCCATCATGGATTTGCCGTTGACATGACGATTGTCAATACGCAAACCGCCAGAGAAAGTAAATTTATCCTTGATATATTGGGTAATGCCAAATCCGCCAATATCAAACAGATTGTAGTTAGGAATTAATACTTCGGTTGCTCTGTTGGTATTGGTTTGTTGCATACCGTTAGCTCCGAAAACCGTTTTCCAATGTCCTAGTTCTTTAAGATGGTAACGCACGTTGTATGTGAATGTTTTCAGATCGAAATAAGCATCGGGAGTGGACGCGTCTTCTGCATTTCCAAACTCTTGTCGCTGGTTGCGTTGCCAGCCCAATATCAAGTCCAGTTGACCTTTTCCAATATTGAAAACATTATCCGATGTGATTTTGGTATGACGGATATGTTGAAAAGGAACCATTGGTGTTATTTTATTAAAATCAGAACTTGTCGCAATCGCTTCCGTCCCGTCCGGCATGTCTTTTATAAACTGTCCTGTCGTTTCGTCTCTGACACCTTCTACCATGCCGATATGCTGGTCAAAACGACTTACCAATAAGCGCGAACTTCCCCAGTTGCCGCGATAGCCCAA
>JAATFC010000097.1 GCA_015655435.1 Chitinophagales bacterium
GCCAAAACGACCGGCAATACATTGATACAGACCGATTAACAGCGTGATATGCGCCGATATCATTAAAAACAAACCCAGTTTTTTGTCTCCCGATGTAAAAGGCTTATGCATATTGGCAAAATTCTTGAAAATATTGACCAACAACAGAATCAGAATTACCCATCTTAGAAAACTGTGTAAGTGAAGCAAACCAGTGTACATGAGAAAAGTTTTTATTTCGGACAAAAATACTCCCCAAAACATTAACAAAAAAGAAATTGTGATATAAGTCGGAAAATCAAAAAATCACAACTCATAAATCCAAATTCGTAATTCCAATCTAGTCTTTCCAAAGGAAAGGAAACAGAATTATTGCCAATACGACAATTAATACGTCCAATCCAGCCAACAAGCCTATCATTCCCCACAATCCTGATGTAAATTCGGGAGCGAAAGCTATAGTTGATATTTTACTTAACAGCAATAGTTGCGGAATGATAATCGGAAAACCCATAATAGCCATCAATGCTGCATTTTGCTGCGCTCGTGCGGCTATTGCAGCCAAGAAAGTAAAGACTAAACTCAAGCCTGTGCCGCCCAGACACGTAATACCAATAAAACGTCCCATGTCATAAAGCGGATTGCCCATCCAGAGCGCATATACCATTAGGCTCAATACCGACATGACAATCATCAATAGCCAGTTGAATACCAATTTGGAAATAATAAAATCCCGCGCGCCGGCGATGGAGTAGAAGTAGAGCATGCGCCCTTTGCCTTCCTGCAAAAAACTTTTGGCGACGGCATTGACGCAAATGAATAATTGTATTACCCAAAACAGTGCATTCCAGACTTTGTTGTCTTCAGGCTGCCCCATCGTCAGATATACCACATATATAGTAGATGCGACGTATAGCAATACACCGTATAATGTGTATTGCTGGCGCACTTCCAGTAATAAATCTTTTTTGATTAATGTAACGACGTGGTTGCTCAATATTCTAATTGTTTTAAAAACTGTTTTTGCTAGACAATTTGGCTAGTTCTTCCTGTTCTCTCATTCCCTCCATGTAACATTTACGGCATCTTGGTTCGTATTTGTCACTTTCGCCCAATACAAATTGTGAGTTTTCCGTAGTCTTTCGGAAGGAGAGGCTGGCAATATGACCGCATTGTACACAGATGGCGTGTAGTTTGGTTACATAGTCTGCAATAGCCATGAGTTGCGGCATCGGACCAAATGGTCTTCCCATAAAATCCATGTCCAAACCTGCAACTATAACGCGGATTCCTTTGTTGGCAAGGGTTTGGCAGACATTTACGATTTCCGAATCAAAAAACTGAGCTTCGTCTATACCTATGACATCTGCCTCCTGTGCCAATAATAATATGTTCTGCGAATTGTTTACCGGAATGCCTTGCATAGTCGAGGAATTGTGGCTGACTATATTGGCTGCATCATAACGCACATCGACTTCTGGTTTGAATAATTCGACTTTTCTATTGGCTATCTGCACACGTCTCAGGCGACGTATGAGTTCTTCTGTTTTGCCACTGAACATAGAACCGCAGATGACTTCTATCCATCCTCTGTTGTCGCCTGCAATCCCTGGTTCTATAAACATGTTAAAACTTTATTTATAATAATTTTACTTAGTAACTTTACACCAAACCATGCAAAAATATTATAATTGATGGAAACTAAAATTGATAATTCAATGGTTACTGATAGTTGGCAACAGATTAGGAGTGTGATTGAGCGATTGAATCAGATGAAAAACAATCCCGAGTCGGTTAGTGAAATGATTACCGTTTCCAATAGTTTGAATAGTTTGTTGTTGCGTTATTCCGTAGAAAAAAACAGTGGTGCCAATATAAATACAAGTAGACGTGTTTCCGTGGTAATGCCTTCGGTTTTTTCGGAAGGAAATATTACGACTATAAAAAGTCAGGAACACGCGGTGATGGAAGAAGAAGTGGAAGAACTTGGTGCAGCAAAAGATTATGGTACGCAGTCCAATATAGAAGAAAACGTTTCTTTGGAAGATGCGACAGTGGAAGCACCTATACAAGAATCTATTTCCAAAATACAGGAAATGGAAATTATTCCGGAACAGACTAAAGAAGAAGAAAAAGTAGTAGAATCCGTTATTGCTCCCGAAATTGTAGAAGAAACCGCCGAAGGCACCAATACAAATGTCGAAGAAGAAAAGGAAGAAACACCAATAAATGAACCAATAGAAGAAGAAACACCGGCTATTACCAATATAGAGACCGAGCCTCAATCGACTCCAGAGGTAAATGAATCCATAGTTTCCAAACCCAACAAGCAATACAGTATTTGGGAAGCCTACTCTTCTAACGAAATACCAACATTGGCGCAACAACAACCAACACAACACAAAACAGTTAATGAACAGGTTGTGGAAACAGGAGATGACCGTAGTTACAATAACTCATCTTCTTCACCAATAAAAGACTTAAAAAAAGCGATAAGTATAAGCGACCGTTATCTATTTATCAATGAACTCTTTCGCGGAGAAGAGTCTACATACGAACGCAGCATCAAAACAATCAACAGCTTTAATGTTTACCAAGAGGCGCGCTATTGGATCGACCGTGAGCTGAAAGTCAAGCTCGGTTGGGACGATAAGAATCCTACTGTAAAACAGTTTGACGCATTGGTGCAGCGTCGTTTTTCCTAAAGAAGATGTAAAACAGAAACAATTGAATGCTATGCTGTTGATTGGAGTATATTTGCAGCTTTCGTATAGTATTTGATGAAAGTAGCTCGTGTAATTACATACATTCTGTTGTTGGTAGTTTTCCTTATCGGGGGAATTAAGGCAAGTGCGCAAGTAGTTGGTTCCGGCAATGCCAACGCTGCCGAAGTAACTTATGACAACCAAGGGCGACCTATCAAAAAAACTGACCAAAGTGGCGATACACTGAAACATAGAGACGGCTCGGAAGATTCCATCACGATTTCCTTCCGCTACTATGATTCGTCCCATTTACACAAGATGGATTCCTCTATCAATGATTTTAACAAAATATCTCCCTTACCATTTACTTATACCGATCTTGGCAATATGGGAACTCCCGCTCGGTCTTTGTTATTCGCACCGCGCATGACGACTGGCTGGGATGCGGGATTTCACTCGATGGACGTTTTTCGGTGGACATTGGAGGGCACGAGATATTTTACGTCGACACGACCATACACGAGTTTAGGCTATGAGATGGGCGCTAATTCGGAGCAATGGATTGACATTTTGCATACGCAAAATAGAAACAGCCGTGTCAACTTTGCCATAGAGTTTCGCTTGACCAATAGCCCCGGAGCTTACAAAAACCAGAATACCAATAACAGTAACGTTCGTTTTAATGTAGCTTCCCAGAGTAAAAACAAGCGCTATAGTTACAATCTTATTTTTATTAACAATGCGATGAATGCGTCGGCTAATGGCGGTATCGTAGACGATGAGTCGCTCACATCCAATGGCTTGTCAGGATTGAACAGCATATCCACCAGACTGGGAGGCAGCGGCTCGGGTAGCCGGAGTCCTTTCAATACGTCTATATCCACGGGTAACAAGTTCTCCGACCGAAATATTTATTTCAGACATTCGTTTGACTTTGGACAAAAGGATTCCATCGTGGGGGATTCTACGGTGACGATGTTGTTCTATCCACGTTTGCGTATTGAGCACTTATTACAGTATTCGGGTTATAATTACCAATATATAGATGCCAATCCCGTTGCGGCGGATTACCTTAATTATTACGACTATCTTGCTACAAACGATACGGTAAGGTTTCAGGACAAATGGACAGAATTCAACAATATGCTGGCTGTCTATATGTATCCGGACAAGAAAAACCAATGGCAATATCTAAAGCTGGATGGAGGGCTACAAGCCTTGAAAGGTAATTTTGGCAATGGTTTCAGTAGAAATTTCAATAATATATATGTCGGAGCGGAGTACCGCAACCGTACCAAAAATCAGAAATGGGAACTGGAAGCCTTGGGCAAACTATACGTTACCGGAACATATGTGGGTAACTATTCCGCATTCGTCAGCCTAAAACGCAATGTGCAAAATGTCGGTTCACTCGAAGTCGGTGTGCAAAACGTCAACAGGACACCTTCTTTTATTTACAATACAACGGTCAACGGTGGAAATCTTTCTTTTACCAATGGTGTGGCAGATGCGGGTTCTTATACTGCAAAATCCAATTTTCCCGTATTGACGGACGGTTCTGATTGGGGTAAGGAAAATATTACCAAGATATTTGGGCATCTATACATTCCAAAGCTGAAACTAGACTTAACAGGTAATTACTTCTTTTATACCAACTATACGTATTTCAACAATTTCTTCTCTGCTGCCCAGAGTAGCGGAGCGTTCAACGTATTGCAGATCGGGGCGGAAAAAGAAACCAGTCTTTCCAAGCATTTCAAATGGTATTTTGAGGTGTATGTACAGACGAAAGCGGGCAACGGACCAGTCAACGTACCGACTGTATTGATGCGCAATCGTATCGGGTATGAAGCCAATTTCTTTAAAAACCTGTTTTTGGCTACAGGTATTGAAGCGCGTTATTTTACGCCTTACAAAGCCGACAATTATTCGCCATTTACAGGACAGTTCTTCTATCAAAACGACGTTCAGATTAGTAATCGTCCGGATATTTCTTATTATGTCAATTTCCGTATTACCCGTTTCCGTTTCTTCGGACAGGTCAGCAATCTCAATACGATGAACTATTCCAAATCTGCTGGCTTCGGATTTAACAAATACAATTTTTACGCACCGAATTATTCGGGAACGGGTACATGGATTCGTTTCGGATTTAAGTGGATGTTTATCAATTAAGCAGATTCCTATTGACTGTAAGTGCATGGGTCGGGTTGTGTAAGAAAACAAAAACTATTGTAATTTTAGTATTGGAATGAAGGTGTTTTCATTTCAATACAATTGTTATTTTTTTAGTTTTTTGATTAAACGGAATGACTATTTTTTTAAAAAAATAAAGCATAAAATTATTCACTATGAAATTCTCATTTCTCATTGCATTAATGTTTAGTACGGTTTTGCTAAATGCGCAACAAACCCAATATACGTATAAGGATATTCGCATCAAACCTGTTACCCACGCTACGTTTCAGATGTGGTATGCCGGAAAATATTATCTAGTCGACCCGAGTGTGGAGTCCAATACGCTGAATGAATTGGCAAAGCCGGACTATATTATTTACACGGATATTCACTTTGACCATTTCAATCCAAATAATCTGGACAGTTTGAACCTTAAACCCACAACAGTTATCATCGCACCAGATGCAGTAAAGAAGTTGATTGAGGAAAAATTACCCAATAAAAAATTCAAGATACAAGTATTGGCGAATGGCGAATCTGCCAGTCTGGGTAAGATTAAGATTGATGCAATTCCTATGTACAATATAACACCGGAACGACTACAATTCCATACAAAAGGTCGCGGCAACGGTTATGTCCTGCACATGGGAAAACGCAATATCTACATCAGCGGAGATACGGAAGATACTCCGGAAATGCGTGCTTTGAAAAATATTGACGTAGCTTTTCTCTGTATGAATCTTCCTTATACAATGGATGTCGACCACGCAGCGAGTGCAACATTGGCATTCAAACCCAAAGTCGTTATTCCGTACCATTACCGTGGTAAAGATGGATTGTCCGACGTGGATACATTTAAGAAAAAAGTCAATGTGGAAGACTCCAATATAAAAGTGGAACTGTTGAAATGGTATTGACTATTCAATATGGTCGATTTTAAAAGAGAATTTCTGGACTTATTTCAGCTAGAAACCTGCCCAATTTATCTCGCAAGGTTCGTATCCGTATGAGCCTTGCTTTTTTATTGCCGAAAATAAAATCTACCTTTTTTGTAGATTTATGTATTTTTACGGTCATTTTCGAATATTTAATCGTGTAGTCCAATATGCAAAGTTTCAGAAGCGAACTGGAAAACCTACATAATCCTACAGTAGAACGGGAAATTATCGACCTGGATAGAAGGATACATCTATACAGGGAAGGTAAGATTGACGATACTAAGTTTAAAAGCCTGCGTCTCGCAAGAGGTGTGTACGGACAACGTCAGCCAGGTGTACAGATGGTGCGTATCAAATTACCTTTCGGAAAAATAACATTCAAACAGATAAGACGGATAGCAGACCTTTCGGATGAGTTTGCCAGCAATAAGCTACATTTTACGACTAGGCAGGACGTACAGATACATTATGTAAGTCTTGACAGGACGCCCGAACTGTGGGCTAAACTGGCGGAAGATGACATTACGCTGCGTGAAGCCTGTGGCAATACCGTTCGCAATATAACAGCGTCGCCGGCTGCTGGTATCGATGCAAAGGAAGCATTTGACATTTCTCCTTATGCACAGGCGATGTTCGAATTTTTTCTCCGAAATCCTATTGACCAGGAAATGGGTCGCAAATTCAAGATTTCTTTTTCCTCAAGTGAGGAAGATTCCGGATTTACGTTTATACATGATTTGGGATTTATTCCGAAAGTAAAAATAGAGGATGGAAAGGAAGTGCGCGGATTCAAAGTGATGATGGGCGGAGGTTTGGGTGCACAGCCTTTGATGGCGAGCGTGGTGCATGATTTTTTGCCGGAAGACCAGATGATTCCTTATACGGAGAGTACAATTCGCGTATTTGACCGATACGGAGAAAGGGCGAATCGTAACAAGGCTCGTTTCAAATATTTGATTCAAAAACTAGGTTTGGACGAAGTGTTGCGTTTGATTGAGGAAGAAAGAATCGCCAACAAATCCAAATCGTTTATAGTGGACAGAAACCTTGTCCCACAACCGGATGCGCCGACTATAAAAGAAATCCCAACGGCTATTATTGAAAACGAAAATGCGTATCAACGTTGGCGGAAAACCAATGTCTACCCGCAAAAACAGGATGGATTTTATTGTGTTTATGTAAAAGTTTTGACAGGCGATATGCCTTCCGACCAAGTGCGTGCATTTGTAGATGCCATAGAAGGATTTGTTGCAAATGAAATGCGCATCACGCAAAATCAAGGTTTGCTTTTGAAATATGTACGACCGGAAGCGCTACCTTATCTGTATAAGCAATTGGACAAATTAGGACTTGCCGTTCCAGGCTTTGATAGTATTACGGACATCACAACTTGTCCGGGAACGGATACTTGCAATCTGGGGATTTCCAATAGTACGGAGATGGCAAAGGTTTTGGAAAATGTTTTATATGAAGAATATCCCGAACTGATTTACAATCGCGACCTGAAAATAAAAATCAGTGGCTGTATGAATTCGTGTGGTCAGCACGGTTTGGCTGATATTGGATTTCATGGCAGTTCACTAAAGGTTGCGGGCAAAGTCGTTCCTGCTGTTCAGGTGATGCTGGCAGGTGGACCTTTGGGTGATGGATTGGGACGTGCTGCAGAAAGGGTAATCAAAGTTCCCACCAAGCGCGCGCCGCAAACAATGCGTTCTGTATTGGACGACTATCGTGAAAACGGTTTGGAACATGAACTGTTCAAACAATATTATGACCGTCAAGGGAAAGACTATTTTTACCAACTATTGAAACCCCTGGCAGACCAAGCAACGCTGGCTGCAGACGATTTTATAGACTGGGGACAAATCGGTGAATACAAACCTGAAATAGGAGTGGGAGAGTGTGCCGGGGTTGTCGTAGACTTGGTAGCGACACTATTGTTTGAATCTGAAGAAAAATTAAGTTGGGCGCACGAAACTTTTGACGTTGGCCAATGGGCAGATGCTATCTACCATAGTTACAATACGCTAATCAGCGCAGCCAAGGCATTGCTGCTTTCCAAAGAAGTGAGCTGCAATACGCAAGTAGGAATACTGAGAGATTTTGACAAGCATTTTGTCGCAGTAGGAGAAGTTCGTTTACCGGAAGGTTTTGACACTTTCGAATCTCTTGTATTGCAAATCAACAAAAACGAACCTTCAGAATCATTTGCAACAACCTATCTCCAATATGCGGACGCATTTTATCAGGAAGCGAAAGATGCGTATGCGGCGGATATTGCGACGAGATAGAATTTAACATATCGATAGCGACCTATTGGATTCTATCCAATAGGTCGCTATATTTTTAGCCATATTATATCAATCGGCATCATACATCCTTCGCTCCTTATATTTTCCTTTTTCTATTACAAACAGAACGTCATAAGCACCTGCGCCATCAGCATTTGTCGCGGTTATGTATAGTGTTTCGGTTTTGTCGTCGAGATAGCAGGCGGTCATATCTATATTGGGATTGAATAGGTTTTCCGTTTCTTTTTCCGGAATATCGATTTGTTGAGTTTCAATGTTTATAGTTATGGATTTGTAATGCGATTGAGGATTTGTTCCGTCTAAACCCCACATTTCCTGCCCTTTATATTTCTGTACTGCATACGATGGATACTGATGCGTAGTTATGTATTTTTCGTTTGCTTTATAGTCAAACTTTTCTGTAGTTATGTTTACCCGAATATCGCGCAATATAAACGTAGCTTCGTTTTCACTGTCCGT
This sequence comes from Chitinophagales bacterium, assembly GCA_015655435.1. Classification (GTDB taxonomy): domain Bacteria; phylum Bacteroidota; class Bacteroidia; order Chitinophagales; family Chitinophagaceae; genus Rhizosphaericola. The sequence goes on from JAATFC010000097.1 coordinate 8,572, forward strand.
AGCAGAAGGAATCAGCTCGTATGTATTGATAGGCTTCAATCTTGATTTGTGAATATATCCGGTTAATAGATTGTTGCTTTCATCTTTATAGTCGACAATGAGCCAGTCGCCTTGCTCGTTGCCTTTGTTAAAAATATATACAAGCTCGTCTGATTTTATTTTTCCAATTATATCACCGTTTGTATTGGCTGTTTTCCGAACATTTACATATCCATCTTTGTCCAAGACTTTGGCATATTGGGCTATGTTTTCCTCGTAACATAGCAATGAAAATATTGTGATGAATAAGTAGCGTGCCGTCATTGTTTGTTAGGTTGACATTTTGTTTCACTCGTTTTATTCAATATAAAGCGTCTTTGGGATTACTGCATTTTAATTCGAACTTTTGCGCAATTGCTAGGATAGTTTCTGTATGTTTTCTATACACTAAAAAGAGTGTGAGATTGTCGCCCAGACTATCGCCAATCTCTAATATCTCATCGTTGGTCTGCGACAGAAAACCGTCTAACCATTCAAAATATCCTTTGGTATGGAATTCCATTTCGTAGGGGAATGGCGGAAGTTCCTCTCTGTATTCCATTATTTGTTCGTGTATCTCATCTATTTTATCTCCCGTAATACTGATTTCACTCAATTCATATGGTATGGCAACATTTAGGAGTGAATCGGTATCTTCTTCTTCGATCAGCCAGCCTAAATCATTATTCTCAGCGTACTCTCTCGGTATATTGTAGGCATCTTCGCAATGCGCAGTTATAGCCTCAATATTTTCGAGGTCATATCCATCGGTAAGAAGTTCGACTAATTCTTTGATAGACGTATTTTCCATTTGTATAAAAATTAGCTTGTGAGCATAACTAAATTATGAAAAATATATCAATAGCTAATTGCTTAATTTTTTTGTGAGCAATGTAGCTTTTTCATTATAAAATTATAGTATAGAAATGGACTATAAAATCTAAATGCTTCTTGTAGTGTATACTATAAGAAAGGTACAGAAAATCGTCTATCTTTCTGTACAATATTTGAAGACTGAATCGACTGAATTTAAAATGGAAATTAAAGCATTCTCAACTTCTGTACCGCTTCCCGTAAAAGCTAATAGTAAAGTTACTCTTTTCGTAATCATTTTTTGTGATGCTTACGATCCAACAAATAGAGACTGGTTGCTATTATGCAAAAAGTAGTTTCGATAACTATCCATTGTTTGCTAAAATCTCCTAATGGTCCATCAACTAGGGATGTTGTTAATCTTGCAATTGCATACGCTCCCCAAAATAGCGATAAAAATAGTAATCCTTTGTTATAGTCTTTAATCAATAGATATATCAGTTGAACTGTAATCACTAAACCAACTCCGCCATAGATACCTCTAACAGAGCTTATTGCATCCGTATTTGGTAAAGTAGTACCGACCATATCCATGGTGGCTTGGGGACTATAAAATGACAATATTGCCACATAACCCACGCTAAAGGCAGAAAGACCGATAAAAATTTTGCTACTGATTTTTACAATTTTTTGCGCATTCATTGTTATAATTTTTTAAAATTTCTTTAATGATGCAAAATTGCAATGAACTTTTTCTTTAAATCTTGACTAGAATCAAGACTTTTTCAATCGTGATAATGTTTCGGCACTCATGCGTAAATAATTGGCAATGTGTTTATGCGGTATTTCCTGAAAAAGCTGAGGACTTCGCTTTAAAACCCTTTCGTATCTTTCTTTTGGAGAATTTGTAAGGATGTCGATTTCCCGTTCCATTTGTTGGACGACTAATTCTTCCAGAACCTTGATCCAAAAATTTCTATTATTTTCCGATTCTAAAAATTTGTTGACTTGCGCTTTGGTTACAACTTTCAGTACGGTTCTTTTGATTGCCTGAATGTATAGTTCAGATGGTTTTCCGGTAAGAAAAGAGTCCAAAGAGACGAACAGGTTGTCTTTGTAACCGAATCGAATTGTTTGCTCTTCATATTCATCCAATACAAAAAGCCTCAAACTTCCGCTCTCTACATAATACAAGTTTGTATCAATACTACCTTTTACTTTAAGAAATTCGTTTCTGTCGATAGTTATGGTTTTGTCCGACAGTTCAATAAGAGCTTTCATTTTATTCAGGATGCGTTTTTGGTGAATTGGGTAACATTTTCAGATTCACATACAAGCGCCATTCACCCTTATATTTTAAAAGTGTTTGCGAGTAAGGTAATTCATTTATGAAACCACAAATAGGAATGTTGCCTTTGTTTTTTCCTACCTGAATAAATATGTCTTTTATATCTTCAGGTATAAAAATATAAGGATTTGTATCAATTATTTGCAAGTATGCATTAAATTTATATGTTTTATTTGCTTTCTCCACTGTGATTTTTTGAGAGTGTCGTGTGGGGTTGGTACAATAATTACTGCTAACGTTTTAGCAGCTTGGCGAAGTGCGGGGCATAATTGGACGGAACGTTCAGTTTTGCACGGACGTGAGACAATGCTGTGAGCCTTGGCTAAATTAGTGAAAAAAAGCCAATGCTCATAGCATTGGCGGCATAGAAATCCGAAAGTTGAGTTTTGCACTTAGACCCGCATTTCGCCAAACTGCATGTTGGCAGCAGTATTTCTTTATCTAAGTCGTCCGCCATTGTCTATAAATTCTATACATTGGTTATATACGCTATAAATTTCTTCTACAAGTTTTGGTAAAACTATTTGCTCGTTCAATGATATAAATTTGAATTCACTAATTATGTATGTTTTAAATATATAAGTCACTTCATTTATATTCTCCGAAGCCCAAAAAACTGATTTGGGTGGAATTATATTTCCTGCAATCGTTTTGTTTAAGAATAAGTCAAGTTTTTCGTCAAAATGCTCTATGTAGTTTCTAAAAGTTCTATTACTTAATTCTTGATTATCATCAATTTTAAAAGTCTCTCTTAGCTTTTCGCCACGAAGCTTGTGAATGAGGTTTTTTGTTTTTTTGTCATTAACTGGAGGGAAAAAATACTTTGAGATTATACCAGCTTGATTTACTATATTTTCAGCAAGGTCAACTGTGTCAATTGCATTTGTGTTTAGTAAATTTTCGTCTGAAACTATTTTATTCAGAGTTTCCCAACTTTCTATTGCGTTAAGAGAAGCCGTTTTAATACACTCTATATAAAAAACTTCGTAAGGAGGCCAAATCTTAATTTGCTCTTGACCTTCAAACAACATAGGTTCATTGGTTTTTGATTTCGTCATAATCTTTGTCTATGTCAAATAGGTCAAACTTTTCTATTTGTTGTAAAAACGTTCTTGCAAGTTGTACGTTTGCCCACAGTATTCAATAATATTGCTGTCAACTCTCAAATAAACGCAACTTCTGGACACTTACGACATCTCGTCTCCATAATAGAATCTAGTTTGTAATCATCTGATATACAGTATATTGGATGATTAATATCGGGTATTGTTAAGCTAGGATATATTTAAACGATTTGATAGAAAATAAATAATTGATTATCAATATTTGCCCTAAGTAAATTTTGATATTTTATATCTCAAATTAACAATACCTAATATCGATATAGAAATGCGTATTTTGTACCATTCATTGATATTATTCACTTATGGCAATACAAAATACGCATATTACTATTTACCCGTGTCGAAAATGTCTCTTATCCGTTATAACCATTGCCAATTTGTTTTCAACAGTATAGTCGATGCTGTCCTTGTCACGGATGGAACCGCCGGGCTGGATAAATGCTTCGATGCCTTCTTTGTGAGCGATGGAAACGCAATCGTTGAATGGGAAGAAAGCGTCGGATGCTAATACTGCACCTGTCAGGTCGAAATGGAATTGGTGCGCCTTTTCGATAGCGTGGCGCAACGCGTCTACACGGCTTGTCTGTCCACAACCTTTCCCGATTAATTGTTTGTTTTTAATCAAGGCAATGGCGTTGCTTTTGAGATGTTTGCAGACGATATTGGCAAATGCTAGGTCTGATTTTTCCACATCCGTCGTTTCGCGACCGCCGACTTCTTTCCATGCAGCGAAATTTCCTTTGTCGACTTCCTGTACCAATACGCCGTTCAATACGGACTTGAACTGCATGGAGTTTTCGCCTGCATTTGGATTGAGTTGCAATAGGATACGAGTCTTTTTCTTTTTCAGAACTTCCAGTGCATCTTCGTTAAATGCCGGTGCAATCAAGACTTCAAAAAACACTTCGCTGATTTTTTCCGCTGTTGGTTTGTCCACCGTACCGGAAGAAATCAGAATCCCGCCAAATGCGCTTTCCGGATCTCCGGCATCTGCAGCATCGTAGGCTTCTTTCACCGTTGGACGTATTGCAACGCCGCAGACATTGGTATGTTTGATGATCGCGAACAGGTTTTCTTTTTCGTCTTTAAATTCTTTTAGCAAGGCAATAGCGGCATCAACGTCCACAAGA
>JAATFC010000303.1 GCA_015655435.1 Chitinophagales bacterium
CTCCGCAAAAACGTACGAGAAAAACACAATCCTGTCGTCCATTTCCTTATGGGCAATATGTTTCGGTGTTTTCGTTTTACCTATCGGCATAAAAAAACAGTTACTATCATTGCGCTGATAGCCATGGGGGTTGGGTAGTATGCGTTCAAGTTTTTGGGGTCTGAGTTCTTGCCGGAATTGGACGAGGGCTCTATCTACATGCGTGCACAGATGCCCTATAGTATTTCATTGGAAAAATCCAGTCAGATAGGTCAGCAGATACGGGATGCCTTGATTGAGTTCCCACAAGTTACAAAGGTCGTAGCTCAGACAGGTCGTCCTGATGACGGAACGGATGTTGCAGGGTTCTATAACAATGAATTTAACGTCATGCTCCTTCCTGAAGATGATTGGAAACCTAAAATCAGCAAGGAGGAATTAATAGATGAAATGAACAAAAGGTTAGCATCCATTCCGGGTGTGGATCTCAACTTTTCACAACCTATTTCGGATAATGTGGAAGAGGCTGTTTCTGGGGTAAAAGGTGCTATCTGTATGAAGATATACGGGGATTCACTAGACTATATGGAAACTCAGGTACAGAAAGTGTATGAAATATTGAGACATGTGGATGGTATAGCCGATCTAGGCGTTATCCATAACGTGGGACAGCCCGAACTAGACATCAACCTCGACCAGGAAAAAATGGCTCTTTATGGCGTGGAGACTGCTGATGCCAATGCTGTAATAGAAACGGCGATAGGAGGAAAGGCTGCATCTACTTTATATGAAGGTATTCGTCAGTTTGAAATCCGTATCCGTTACCCAGAGGCATATCGTAATTCGGTGGAGGATATTAGTAATCTGCTGGTTCCTACTAACCACGGTTCTAAAGTGCCCATTCATGAAATTGCAAGTATTACGCAAAAGACCGGGCCGTGTTTAATATTCAGAGATGACAATAGGCGCTATGCCGCATTGAAATTCAGCATACGCGGTCGTGACATGGGAAGTACAATTCAGGATGCCATTGCTCAGACTAGCAAAGTTATCAAACTTAAAAAAGGCTACGTGATGGCATGGCAAGGAGATTTCGAAAATCAAAAACGTGCAACCAAAAGGCTTGGACAGGCAATTCCTGTCAGTTTGGCTCTAATATTTCTTTTGCTGTATATCATGTTTGGTTCATTTAAGGATTCAGCGTTGGTTTTCCTAAACGTTCCGTTTGCCATAGTCGGAGGTATATTGGCATTGCTTCTTACTGGTACCAATTTCAGTATTTCGGCGGGTATAGGATTTATCTGTCTTTTTGGAATCTGTATATTGGAAGGAATGTTGTTGATTGAAATATTCAAACGAAATCTTTATAATGTGAGGGGACAGGAAAAGCCTTTGTATTCGGCCATACGCCAAGGCGTGTATGCGATGATACGGCCAGTGATGATGACTGCGATGATGGCAGCTATTGGTCTATTGCCGGCCGCACTTTCTCATGGTATTGGTTCGGAAAGTAGTAGGCCTTTGGCACGAGTTATCATTGGTGGCATTATTTGCGCTATGTTCTTTTCTCTGTTGGTATTTCCACTGATTTTTGGATGGGCATATCGCAAAGTGGATACTAAGCACAATAACTAGTAACTATTTCTTTGGACAAATGGCTATAGGTCTATTTAGATTTATAGCCATTTGTTATTTCCAGCCCCATTCAAGAAAAATAGGCATGGCGGCTTTCCATGTAGGAACGTCGTGTTTTCCACGATTTATTTCATAGTAGCAAATGTCGTTGCTGCTGTAACCTTTGTTTAATAAGGATTTGATGATGTCTTGTGTGTCGTCGATGGAGTCGATGATGCCGTTTTTGTTACGGTCATTCGTCTCGTCCAACGTGCCGCATTCGAAAAAGAATCGATGTGGGAAAAGATTGTCCGAAGTACTGTTTATTTTATCCAACATGATTCTGTCCTTGTCGTTGTCATAATCTTTGTCTGACAAGTCTTTGGAACGCCACCAAAACGAACCCGAAAACACTCCAACCTTATTGAAAAATTTTCCTTCTTCCCACGCAAAGTCAAATGCTGACAAACCGCCTAGGGAAAAACCGGCGATATTGGCTTGTACATTGTCGATGAAAGGATAACGCTGAAATGCGAATGGAATCAATTCGTTCAATATGAACTGTGCATGATTGTTGGCTAGGGAACCTTCTTTTTTATAGTTGGGAATATTTATAGTGCCGTATTCCTGTATGCGGTCTTTGTTGGCATGGATGCCGATGACAAGCAATAAGACGTTTCTCTTTTTTTTGTAAAAACTGGAAATGATGGACAGGAAATCCATTTCCTCCAAAATCTGTCCGTCGTTTAACAAAAGCATTTCTACTTTTTGCCCAAACGGTATTTTTTTCGGAACATAAAAGTCCACTTCAACAATCCTATTTAAGTTGGAAGAATTTAAAGGTAGTTTTTCTTTTTCCCAGTCCTTTTTATAAAGCCTCATTATCGATTTTCGCTTGTTTTGAAAAGCTGCAAATGTACTTGTAAAAGTTTAGTAAAAAATAAATGCGGCTATATATAGTTTTTTCGGAAAATATATTTTGGAGATGAAA
>JAATFC010000209.1 GCA_015655435.1 Chitinophagales bacterium
AGCCCTAATGGTATTGATAATTTTCGTTTTTGGGGAAAACCCATTTTGATTCCAGGCGGTAATGCCTATGAAACCAACTATTACGATATGCGCATCGTGCAACATGAAGATGGTTTCATTTACGGAACTTTTTGTGTGGAAAGTAAAGATTCTTCCGCTCCGGCTTCTGACCAATCTTCCGCTGTCGCACAGTGTGGTATCGTCCGCACAAAGGATTTTATCCAATGGGAGCGCTTGGATAATCTGAAAACGTCTTCTCCGCAACAAAGAAATGTTGTTTTGCATCCAGAATTTGTAAAAGGTAAATATGCTTTTTATACGCGACCGCAAGACGGATTCATCGATACGGGAAAGGGCGGTGGAATTGGTTTTGGTTTGTCTGACAATATTGAACATGCTTACATAGCAAAAGAAGTCATTGTCGATGCAAAAAGATACCATACCGTTTACGAAGCTAAAAATGGCTTAGGCCCTGCACCTATCAAGACTAAAGAAGGCTGGCTACAGTTAGCTCATGGCGTAAGAAATTCGGCCGCAGGATTACGTTACGTTTTATATATGTTTATGACAGATTTGGAAGATCCTTCCAAAGTTATTTACAAACCTGCTGGATATTTTATGGCCCCTCAAAATGAAGAACGTATTGGGGACGTGTCCAATGTCTTATTTACCAATGGCTGGATCACAGATGAAGACGGAAAAGTTTTTATATACTATGCATCATCCGATACTAGGATGCATGTTGCCGTCTCATCGATTGACCAATTAGTAGACTATATAAAAAATACACCCGCAGACAACTATTATTCTAATGCTTCCGCTACAACGATATTACAATTAGTGGAAAAAAATAATGGATTTTATTAATCGTAAAATATTGGACGATGACGGAATCGATGGAAGAATTATATAGTGGTGCAAAGAAAGAATTGGAAAGGATATTGGCATTTTGGTCGGAAAAAATGACAGACAAAATCAACGGTGGGTTTTACGGACAAATAGATGCTTTTGACCAGTTACATCCAAATGCAGAAAAAGGCGGCGTTTTAAACGCACGCATTCTTTGGACGTATAGCGCGGCTTATAATCAAACTAAAAACACAACATATTTAGATATTGCAAAATATGCATGTCAATATATCCAGTCGCATTTTGTAGATAAAAATTATGGTGGCATCTACTGGAGTGTAGATGCCACAGGGACTCCATCCAATACGCGCAAGCAGATTTATGGACAGGGATTTATGATATATGCATTAAGCGAATACTACATTGCAACAAAGGAAAAGAATGTGTTGGAGTTGGCGATAGCACTATTCGAACTCATCGAAAAATATAGTTTCGATCCTGAATTTGGTGGTTATATCGAAGCGTTCACGCGTGAGTGGCAATTAGAAACAGATCTGCGTCTCAGCAACAAGGATGAAAACGAAAAGAAAACGATGAATACGCATTTGCATGTCATTGAAAGTTATGGAGCACTGTATCGTGTTTGGAAAAATGAGCGATTAAAACACCAAATCATTCATATACTGGAAAATTTCAAACAGCATATTTACGATTCTACTACTCAACATTTGATTTTATTTTTTGACGAAAAATGGCACAGCCACCACCAAATAATTTCTTATGGACATGATATAGAAGCCGGATGGCTGTTGCAAGAAGCGGCAGAAATTATTGAAGATAAGGATTGGATTGCCAGCACTAAAAAAATGGCAATAGAATTAACGAATGCTGCATCAGAAGCTTTAGATCAAGATGGAGGACTTTGGTATGAAAAAGAAGGTGCAAATTGGGTTTATCAAAAACATTGGTGGCCACAGGCGGAGGCGGTTGTTGGTTATTTCAATGCATTTCAGATTACAGGTGAGAATGACTATTTGATAAAATCTTTAAATTCTTGGCGATTTATCACTAGTAAAATGATCGATTCTAAAAATGGAGAATGGTTTTGGGGAATTAATCAAGATGATTCTATCATGACTGAGGAGGATAAGGCGGGATTTTGGAAATGTCCATATCACAACGGGCGTGCTTGTCTTGAAATTATAAAAAGAATAAACACTTAAATCACGCTATATTTAAGGAGAATAAATGAAATATACTACCGGATTAATACCAAGGCAAAAAGTTCACAGACAAACGGAATGTGCGAACGTTTTCACAGAACCATGCAGGATGAATTTTATGCCATAGCTTTCCGTAAAAAAATATACAAAAGCATAGAAGAAATGCAATTGGATGTGGATAAATGGATAACCTTTTACAATGAACCCGTAGCGGCAGGTATTGTTATGGTAAAACACCCATGCAGACATGGATGGATAGTAAGAATTGGCAAAAGAAAAAAATATTGAATTGCAGTTCGGACAAAATACTAACTTTAATCTGTCAGACGAAACGGACATGGGTGCTTCTGGAGAGCAGCTCATTAGGGATAGTCTGAAACTGATGGAAATGAAAAATCGGATGCGGATTTGTCATCCGATTTTCTAAATTCATTTTTATCATAAATGCCTAAAAAAACTCATTTCGTCGGATTAAGTGTTGGTTATTACGCCTTACCATAGCTGGGAAAGGGAATGCTAATGAGAATCTGAACGGACTAGCGAGACAATATTTTCCTAAAATGACGAACTTTGAATCCATTACCTAACAACGAATCGACAGGGTTATTCGTATTTTAAACAACAGACCACGAAAAAGATTTGGTTTTAAATCTCCTAATGAAGTTTTTGCTCTAAAATTAGATTAGTACTTCAGTGTTGCATTTATTACTTGAATCCACCTGCCTATGTTCACGAATAATATAAATATTGAAATATATTTTAATTCAATGCAACTTATTTTTTAGATTCCAGCTTTTATAACTCTGTTTAATGAGTTCTTTCTTTTCATTTTCTTATATAGAATTATCTTAGGTCGTCTTTTAGGTTTGTCCTTTCCTGTCAAGGAATTATAAGTTCTCGGGTACCAGAAAAACATCCTACAAACAAAACAATTGTAGTACTCCCAAAAACAATCATAGTATAAAACCAACCTTTGGGGGAAAGAAACGAATTGTTGCCAAAACGTTTTTGACCAATGATTCTATCGAACAAAGAGCCTACAGACTTCCTGCAAGTGCGAAAACCATTCTATAAGAAGCCAGCGACCTCCTTTCTTTTCCGTCGGCAGACATATTGCGTCGGAGACTTTTTCTTTTAGTTTAATTTCATCCTGCACGATCATTCTTTATTCTTGTTTAAACTTAGATACTTTTTTGACGACATTTTATTCATCCTTATCTGTCCGGAAGGAAGAAGCAGGAAGCCCTTCTTTATTATATAGATTAGCTCCTTCGGGATTGTCTGCCCACGCGTATCTTACTGCAACAGGATGTTCTATTTGCTCATTCCATACAATCACTTTATCTCCCTTGATTATTGCATGCGCCCAGACAAACTTTTTGTCTGCTCCTGCAATAGCAAATTGCCGAAGCGTGTCTGCATTTTTAGCTATCAAGCTACTTCCAAATAAATTGAAACTAATAGCGGCCTTGTTTCCGTCTATCGACATGGATTTGAATAATGGACCAGAATAGACTATTTTTTTTTCTCCATAAGCTACTTTTTCAGCAGCTAAAAACAAGCGTTTACCTACATCTTCTTTGTTCAGTGGATGTACGTCATTCCATTCACCAATATCGCTGATAACCGCCATTCCCGTTTTCGGTAGAGATAAAGTCATCGTCTGCGCTTCCCGTAGTTCCGCCCAGTCGCTTTGTCCGGGATCTTTTTTGGCTGCGAAATAATTAGCTAACTGTACAAACAGGAAAGGGAAATCCCCTTGATTCCATTTTTTTCTCCAATCCTTTATTAATGATGGAAACAAGGTTCGGTATTCTTTTGCTTTTGCTGTATTGGCCTCTCCTTGATACCAGATTACACCTTTGATAGCAAATGGAATTAATGGTGAAATCATGCCATTGTATAGTCCCGACGCTTTGTTCTGAAATGCAGTAGAAGCCGGCAATGGATTGCGAGCTATAATGCCCGGTTTGTACAACCATTCTCCTTCCAAACTAATAGTATGCTTTCCCAACTGCAGACTATATTCCTTGCCCGGCATAAAACCGCCTCTGTTCCATTTGTTAAGAATTCTAACTGTGATAATATTTTTACCTGGTTTCAATAATCCGGATGATACAATGTATTTTCTTGTAAAAAATCGACTGGCAGTATTTCCAATATTTATACCATTGATATAAGTAGTATCCTCATCGGAAATCAATCCCATATTAAGAATAGCCGAATCATTGGTATCAATATCGGAGAGCTCTATTTCTTTACGTAGCCAAACAACGCCATCTGTTTCGGGCATACCTTGCTCTTCCCAAAAACCAGGAAGTTTAAATGTTTTCCAGCTTTGAGGTTGATAAGTCTGACTATACCATGGCTCAATAGTAAGTCCTGTATCATTTCTTTGCAAATAGTCGTACCACTTTTGTTTTGCCTGAGATTCAGATGCTACAGTTTGTTTGACTTTGGTAGAATCCGTCCATGCTTCGATATCCTGTATATAGTTGGGAAACGGAGATAATCCTTCTTTACTAACCCAAGCCTCTGCCGGAGTACCACCCAGACTGGATAATATAATTCCAATAGGAACTCCATTTTTTTTGTATAGCTCTTTTGCGAAAAAATAACCTACTGCCGTGAAATCGTTGATATTACTAGGCATTACACTTTTCCATTCCGAAGCGGCAACATCCGAAAGAGGTCCGCTGAAAACATAAGAGGTTTTTACTATAAATTGTCTTATGTTTGGATTGTTTGCATTGGATATTTCTGTTAGATATTTATCCTTTGCTTGCCTCATCTTAAATTCCATATTGGACTGACCGGAAGCCAACCAGACATCGCCTATGAGAATATCCTCTAATTTAATTTGATGTTGTTTTCCTTTTACGATAAGCGTAAAAGGTCCACCGGACTTATGTTTTGGAATTTTTAAAATCCATTTACCATTGGCATCGCTTATGGATTTGGAAGATGCGCCATCCAATATAGCCGTGATTTCTTCGTTGGGATTACTCCAACCCCAAACGTATATTGGCTGGTCACGCTGTAACACCATGTGGTCGGCAAAAAAAGATGGCAACTTTAATTGTGCCGTTACTTTCGCAGAAACAAAAGAGATTGCAACTATAAAAATGAATATATATTTTTTGCTATTAAATATCATTATGCAATTTTTTTATTACTAACTATTATTTTTTATCGAGCATACCGTCCATACTTTGTGCATACCGCCTTCCTAGTTCACGAGCAGAGGAAGTAGTAAAATGTATCTTGTCCGGATTTGCGATGAGTCCGGCGGAATTTACCACAGCGGAAAAAGGAATTTTTGTAGGTACATTTTTAAGAATATCGTTAATGTATGGTGGATGAAAATAACCGAGCTCACCTGCAACAAAAGGCAGATTAGGAGTCTGAAATTCTTTGCGAAAACGGGCAATCAATTCGGACAATTGCTGCATATAACGTGCAGAGCCTTTTGGGCTATCATCGGATTCGCCTTGGTGCCACAATACACCTTTTAGGGTGCCATAATTTTGTGCATTTTTTACTCTTGCGATGGCATCGTCATAAGGATGCCATCCGATATATGTAGAGTCCGGTTGCCAAAAACGTATAGAAGAACCACCGACTGCGGAAGGGACTAAACCAATCTTAATATTGGGATTGCTTTTTAGCAACGCTCGTGCGAAACTTATCGCAGGACCAACGCCAGCTTCCTTTTTATCAAAATGTACGGGGTCTGTTGCCAATACCCATTCATTGTTTTTGTTCAACATGAAAATACTGTCATTGGTCAACTTGCTGCTATCATCCACAAAACCTCTGCCTGCCATATTGGACTGACCCGCCAAAAGAAAAATATAAAAATTCTTATCTATAAGCGCTATGGCTTCGTGTTGTTTGTTCAACCAATTAGGATAGGTCTTGAACCTTTTCATGGAAAGTTCCTTTTCCGGTGTTTGAACCAGCTCTACAAAAGACCCTTTTTTATTTTCAACTATAGGATTGGAAATTGTAATCGCATTACTTTTACTCAATCGAACTACCCCCATTTCTGGAGAAGTCTGAGTGGCATTCAATTTGGAAATTGTCGCCTTCGACACATCGTCCAAAACTATTGCTGGTCTTAAGTCTTTATTTTTTACACTTAGATACAATCCGTCAATAGAAATATTTTTGACATGCCTTAAATAAAATCCGCTCGCAGGATATGCAAGCCCGTACATTCTATTTTCAGGATATGCTTTTTCATTTTCCGGAAAGAACGCATTTGCTTCTGCAACAGTACCCATTCCCATTCCGGTAATATGTATATTTTCTAATCGTATATTTTCAACATAATTACCGGGATACGCCGTAATGGAACTTGCCATTTTACTTTGACTAACGGCAGTTATGTCTTGTATAGTTATATTTCTGATTTTGCCTTTTCGATAAGAAGTATCTCCTACTGGTAATCTACTTTTGTTACCCAAGACTATAAAAATAGGTGTCTGCATATCGTTCATTTTTATATTACGGATACGAATATTGTCAATATCTGCGCCATCTACAGACTCCAATGCAATGCCAGACAAAACAGTAATGGATTGTCAGATAAATCGAAGATTTTTTTGCCAATGTCTTATATTATCTTCAGATGCTTTATGCACTATACAATTGCTAATATCTACATTTTTAAATCCACCCATAGACACCGTTCCAAACTTGATAGCATTACAATTAGAGCCAATAGTACAATTGCGAACGATAACATTTTCGACTATGTTTTTTCGTTCATGACTTTTGAAACAGATTCCATCATCATCCGCATCAATATTGCAATCTTCTACCAATACATTCTGAGCATCTATATCAATCCCGTCTTGATTAAAATTGGTGTGATTATAAATAGATAGTCCTCGCAGATGAAGATTATTGCAACCAATATAGTTCTGTAGCCAATAGGCGGAATTACTCAAGTGCAAATCATATACTCGAATATTCTGACAATGTATAAAAAGTAACATGCATGGACGCAATTTACTTTTCGGATTTTCACTATCATTCCCAAGATTAAAATCAGCAGCATCACCGCTACCATTGATATTACCCTTACCAGCAAGTGCGATGTCATGCACATCTTCAGCAAAAAGAAATGCACGAGAAGTAAATAATGTTCCGTTCGGAGAATGCGTAAACGCATTTTTATATTGAACGGCATTAACAGGATAATCCTCAAATTTCGGACTACCTTTTAACGTTGCTCCTTCTGAAATATATAATGTAATACCAGAACGCAAAAATAAAGTTCCAGACACGAAAATTCCTTTGGGAATCCATACCGTATCTCCACGAACGGCAGCGGAATCTATCGCCCGCTGAATGGAAACCGTATTGGTCTTAACACCATCCCCGACTGCGCCAAAATCAACGACATTCCAACTTCTTGCATGTGCAGTTGCGCTCAAAAATATCTGCGCAAACAATACCATCAACACTATAGAACGAAATCTGCTCATTTAATTTTCATTTTATAAATCTCAGAACCTGCAAGTAAAAAACTCCCAACGCCATACACATTGGTACTTTCATAAGAAGCGGCCACAGGTTTATCCCCAATATTTTGAACGTACCCTAATTTTCCGTCCGGATGCAGACATGTCACGAGTACGTTCCACGCTTTTTCTACGATGGGTTGATATTTCTTTTTAGGTAAAATACCATTGTTGATGCCCCAAGCGAGCGCATAGCAGAAGAAACCTGTAGCACTCGATTCTTTTTCATTAAATGTGACAGGGTCGTATAGCGATGCATGCCAACTTCCGTCGGGCTGTTGCAATGCGGCAATCTTTGCACTCATCTCTTTGAAAAGAGTCAGGTATTTTTTTCTGTTGGGAAATTTCTTGGGCATATTGTCAATCATGTGCGCTATGCCTGCAATCACCCAACTATTGCCCCTTGCCCAAAAAACTTTTTCACCATTTGCTTCTTTACGGGTAAAAAAGCGGCTGTCCCGGTAAAAAAGACTATCGCTTTTACTATATAAAAAATTAGACGTTTTCCACCATAGACTATCTGCTTTTTTCAAATAGCGTTGATCTCCCGTAACGGAAGAAAGCATAGACAAAGATGGCGGTCCCATATAGAGTGCATCGCACCATGTCCATTCACGAAAATGTATATCTGGTATTACTTCCAGCGATTCGTCAAACTTTCTCGCAACGATAGAGTCCGCCAATAATTTCCACGCTGAAATCATTTTGGACTCCTTGTGTTTTTTGTACATAGCCACATACATCTGCGCAACACAATAGTCATCGGCGAATAAACGCCGAGGACCTGTATTCCATTTACATTCTTCGCCAGTCTGACACAAAAAACGATCAAAAGCAGGATTGTTTTCTATTTGCTGCAATGCAACTATTCCTGTGTATAATGCCGCATTTTCCCATTCCGTTTTGGGAAGTTTAATGATACGTCCATTTTGCCACTCATTGATTTGCCATTGGCAAGCTTTATTCATAAGAGCCAATACGGAATCTCGGTGAAAATTAGTTTGTGCGTTTAAATACGTACCACCAATAGTCACCGAAACGAGAATCATTATAATAATCTTCCATCTTATCATATTAAAATACATTGCGAATGATTTTCTTTTTCATAGTTGCTACTTTTTAGCAGGATTACCATACACGGAGAAATCTGCAATGCGGTATCCGGGTTTACCACCTCTTCCCCGACCTAAAAACTGAACATATTTGCCTTTACCTTTAAGGCCTTCAAATGTTTGTTTGTCGTTGGTATTTGTTTCTGTTTTAAAGGTCGCAGCAGTCTTCCATGTTATTGCATCCAAAGAATATTGGATGTCAAAAACGATCGGACGCCAACCTACTCCCCACGTAATCTCTACTTTTGTTAAGTCAAAAACTTCTCCCAGATCAACATATAAAAATTGCTTATAGGATGACCCGGACGACCAAATACTTGTCGTATTTGCATCCACAGCGTTTGCTGCGGGATAGTTATCGCTTTCCGTACTTGATGCTATGACAGGCTTATTTAAAGAAATCTTCGCTTGCGCTGAGGATTTTTGAGTGATACAGACAGACGTAATCACAATGCCCATCAAGTAAACTATGTATTTTTTCATTTTAAAAGATTTTTCTTTATTATAATTCAATTACTTTTTTTCTAATTACATCATTCCGTATAGTGAAATGTTCTGGAACTACCCACCATGTCTCCCTTTGGAAAATCAAACTTTAATGTTGTTTTCCCTTGTGTAAAGGAAGCTCCGTTACCTATCAATTTTTTATTTATTTCTATACTTCCGAAAGGTTGACTATATATCGGATCTGCAATGCTGATATAATATCCGTCATTCGAATGCATTACCAACAACATAATCTTTTCATGCGCGGTTATGGACAACCCATCTTGGAACGCGACGTCTCCGGGTTTGTAAAAAACTACGGCATAAGTGTTTCCAAATTTTACAGCTTGTACTGATGTGTCATTTCTGACAAACTCAATCTGTTTTAGGTTCTTGTTTTGTTGAATTGATTCTGCTATTATATTAGGAACTACAATGTAGCAATAACTATCATTTTTCGGGTTGGAACCATGGGAAATCCATGTACTGAAAACATGTCGGCTAATCTTGTCCGAAGAACCGGATACATTGATTTTTTTCCAAGAACCTTCTTGCTTTTTTAATTGTATGGTAACGTTTCCGCCTTGTGGAAAAACGTAACCAATATTATTGTGACATACCCAAAACAAACTATCTTTTTTTGCAGGAATCGTAATATTCCCATTTTGCAATCGTTCCGTCTGTCTTGACAATCCGCCGTATATTACCTGCCCATTGTCCCAAGACTGATCTACGGAAGTCAATACTTCCTCATTTTGTACATTACTATTGATTCCCGCACCTAAACACAACAAATAGTCCCCCAGAAAAAAATAGGCTTTCTTAGACGTAACGTCCCTATAGGCATGCTCGTAAGCATTAATACCAAATGACGAATCCGTAACACCTCCGGCAAAATCATTGGTTCCAAAAAAATACCACGGCAATTTGGCTGAATCATTGTTATGTATTGCGGTTGTCCCTGGAACTCTACTCCAATCCCATACAGGGAAAATATTCCTATACTCATTTCCTGTTACCAAAATATTGGTTGCACCCAATGGAAGATTATATCCCAATAGGTTTTCATTGTTGAGCATTTCTGTTCCTGTCGTTCGTGATGACGGCATTTTTGCAGACAAATAGAAATTGCTTCCATGTGATATCATGATTGCCGATTTCCAGAAAAAACGAACACCTCTATATTTTTCAGGAAACACATCACCATTTAGATGTTTGCTCCAAGCTACATAATCTTGCGCATGTAACTTATCTGAAATTATCATATTTTTCAGCGGAGTTATGCTAATATTATTCACGCCATTATTTCTTGAAATATTCCTGCCAATAGATCCATAATCTACGCTTTTGCGATAACCAAAAAGTTGCTCTCCATTCAATAAAAAGTTAGTATAAATGGCTAGTTGTTCTTTTGAAAATGCTGTAGTAAAAATTGTATTGGAAGATAGTTGCATATAGTAAGAAATCTCAGTAGCAAAACTTCTTCCATATCCACCACTATATAATTGACCGCGATGTTGCTGAAAACTATTGTCAATTTTAATTCCTTCAGGACCTTCTGTAATACTTAATGTTGAAGCGATGGAGGCAAAACCTTTCATCACCAATTCATTATTATCTTCAATACATCCTTTATAAATAGTGATTGCCGAAACCCAAACTCTATTCATTCCTTGGTGCGCTTTTTTATTGGTAGCATCTTTAAGAAAAGAAGCATATCGAAGTATATCTTTTTTGTCTATATTTCCTTTCATAAGAATTAATGCAGCCATATAGTCATTTGGAATACCAATTTCTGTATACCACCAATTAGAAGCCTGCCATTTCTTATTATAAAAAAACTCAAATCCTAATTTTATTTTGTTCAATATTTCTGTAGAATTATATGAAGGATTGTTAGGCTCATTATAGGCCAACGCCATTTGTTTAAGACGTACTGCGTGTTCTTTAAATTGAGCATTAATAGTATCGTCATAATCTATATCACCCCATTTTCCAATAGCACTCATAGTTTGTGCAATATTTTGCACATCTCCTACAGGCTTACTGTTTAGTAATTCCTTTGTTATTTTTTCAGTTAATATTTTGATATCATGATCTTTATCTTGAGCTATCGCGTTAGTGAATAGTATGCAATTTATCCATGTGATTACAATGATTAATATCCTATGTTTTGCTTTTTTATACATATTCAGAATAACTTTAAAATCGATATACTATACAACTTCGTGCAAATAGTATTTTTTTTATTAGATAAAATTACTATTGCGTTGGAAATATTATTTTACTACAATTGTAAATTGTTTTATACTTTCTTTAGAATCCTTTGCGGTTTCATTAGTCCCAACAAACGTAGCTGTATATGTTCCCGCTTTACTATAAGTATATCCGTAGGAATTAACCACTGCATTGATACTTTTTACTGCAATTCCGACGTCTGGAGTTACTTTTTGTAAATCAAGAGAACCCATGATTGCCCATGCTTCTGCATTTGTGGTAGCTGCCGCTGCTGTAGCTGCACCTGTAATGACCATAGAACTTCCATCGACAATAACCCAATTAAGTGTATTAATGGTAGGAAAAGCAAACCAGCCTGGACTAAAAGTATTTACTCCGGCATAGTTTGTCGCGATGGCTGTACTGCTTGCCACAAGATTCGCAATCGTGTAGACAGAGGAGTCTGGCAAATTGTTCGTAACAGTCAAACCTGTTATCGTCCATTTGTTTTGGATGGAACCGCTTGACGCGACATATTTAAAGGCGATAAACATGGGTTTACCATCAGATGCAAAATCAGACAGATCTATTGATCCGGAAGATAATGCTGTAGCATTTTTTGCAAGGGTTGCTCTGTCTGTGATATCTGTCCATGTTGCGGCGGCAATATTAACAGCTGTCGCTACGGTATCGCCAATTACTATACCTGTGAAATTTTTTGAAACCATAAGGTGTAAAGAACTTTCCTGGCTGCCGGCACCCAAAGCTGAGGTGAATTTTAAGAGTGGCTTACCAGTTGCTGATATCCTATTTCGATATTCGTATCTATATCCAAATTCACCAGAATAAAAAGTAATAAAATTAGGGTTTCCACTAAAATCAAAACTTGCTGAGTCTCCCACATTATAAGTGAAAGAAGAAGATGTTACATTAAAATCAGGACTATCCACATTTTTCTCCTGACAAGATGTAATAAGTAATATAATAAAAATACCTATGAATAACCTTTGCATAATTTTAAATTTAAATATTATCTAATAACCGGGATTATTTTGCCCGTTCAACGCCGTGTTTAAGGTTAGTTCCGTCAAAGGAATTGGAAGGAAAATATCTTTTGAAGAAACATTATCACAGGGCATTGCAACGTATTGATAACTCGCTAATACTGTTGCATTGGAGCGGAGTGTTACCGCTAAAGCTTTCATATTAGTTTCTAAAATACCCCAACGTATCAAATCGTGTTTCCGAAGAGCCTCCTGCGACAATTCAACAGCTCTTTCATCCCTGATGAGTTGCCTGAAAACTGCCTGCGTTTGACCTTTGGCAACATCCGCGCTCGTTGGTACTACTGCAACAAGCGTTGCAGTGGCTGTAGCTCCACTACCACCGCCACCAGTAAATGTTATTGTTGGCTGTCCAGTATAATAGGCATTAACGATTGAACTCATACTTACAGCAGTCACTTTCCCACCAGATACAGTAGCAGATGTCAAGAGCGTATTACCCTGAACCGGAGAAGAAACAGTAACCGTGGGCGCAGAAGTATATCCTGAACCTCCATTGGTGACCGTAAAAGCTGTAATCCTATATCCAGTTCCTTGAGCTCTTTCTCTTATCTGATTAAGTGCCCAATACGCGGAGTCTGTTGGTCCGTTTAATTCATTTTCCGCTTCTGCAAACATTAATAAAACATCCGCATATCTGAGAATGGGAAAATTAATGGTACTCATTGTTGTCTTGGGCGTATATGTTTCAAATTCTCTTCTCCATTTACCTGGATAGCGTCCCCATATAGTCGCTGTCGTCTGCGACAAATATGATTTGGTAACACCGGTTGTTCCTGTTGTGGATCCTCCTAAGGTAAAAGGGGACATATTCCAGTCTCTTCTAAGATCAGTAGCCGAGATGGCGGTAACCTTGTCCCATAAATACTTTGTAACACCATATGTACCATAGCAATAACCATAATCCAGATTTGTAAATCTTATGCTGTTGAGAGATCCGAGATTACCCTTTTCTGAATTATTGCTTGTATTAGCAGCAAATGAAACTTCCCACATGGACTCTTTAGGTTCCAATATATCAGCACATTGATTGATAAATACTTGACGGTAATCTGGATTTAGACTGTGGACGCCGGACTTTATGACTTTCTGTGCCCAAAATTTAGCGTCAGCAAATTTTGATACATCCTTCAAAGGTTCACCTGCCATTGTAAGGCATACTCTTGCCAAAATTCCTTCTGCCACCGTATTCGTAACTCTTACGCCGGCATCGTTACCTACTGCGGCACGAGTTGGCAACAATGGTTCTGCCTCCGTCATATCCTTAAGGACTTGTGCATATACATCAGCAATAGAAGATTTTGGGCACGGCGCATCGGCAACACTCATTGTAGGTGTCAATCTCAATGGAACAGCTCCCCAATTGGAAACTAATAAAAAATAATAATAGCCTCTCAGAAACTGAGCTTGAGCTTTTAAAGGAACTTTCGTTGCTGAATCAACAGGCGAGGCATCTATTGCTGCTAACATGGCATTAGCACGGTTAATACCACTATACAATGTATTCCATGTACCTGTAACATAAGAATCAGAAGCGATCTGATTATAGTACAAAGGGCTAGTACTTGGTGTGAGATTTAAACGCCAGTAGTCGATATCATTACTAGAAGATAATATTGCCCAATAATAATTCTGATAAAGTCCAGCCTGACCCAAAATATCATATATACCCGTCAAACCTGTATTCAACTTATCTTTGGTTTCATAATATTGTGTCGGTGTTAGAAAATCGTCAGGGACCGTATTCAAATATTTGTTACAAGATAGTATACCGGTCGCAATCAATATAGCTAACAATGTATAATTAATATTCTTTCTCATTTATGCGATAATTAAATTGTTATCAAAAAATAATGTTAATGCCTGCGGTAAGAGTTCTTGCACGTGGATATGCAGAAAAATCGAATCCTTGTGTTAGTGCACTATTAAAAATGGAAACCTCCGGATCTGGCCCTGAATATTTGGTCCAAGTAATAATATTTTGACCGGAGACATAAGCTCTTATGCTTTTAATGCCGGATTTCTTAAGCCAGTTTGCAGGTAAATTGTATCCCAATTGAAGTGTCTTCAACCGTAAAAAAGAGCCGTCTTCTACTACGCGTGAAGAATAAATATTTGGTCCCGCATTATTAGGAATATTTGAGGTTTGATTGTCAGGTCTCCATCGATTGGCAAATGAGGCAAATTGATTCCTATTTTGAACGATTCCTCCTTCATATACGTATCTATTGGCATTCATAATATCATTGCCATAAGACCATTGAAAGAAAATATTCAGATCAAACCCTTTGTAGCTAAAGTTGTTAGAAAACCCACCAAAATAATCGGGATTGGGATTTCCAATTACGGTTTCATCATTCGCATCTAAAACACCATCCCCATTAATATCTTTAAACTTAATGTTGCCTGGCTGAATAGAAACACGTGTATTGGTATTATTGGGTACGTTATCTTTTAATACATAAGTGCCGTTAGAAGTATAATTGAAATCACTATACTGATATACGCCATCAAAAACATATCCATAAAACATACTGATGGGTTGTCCCACTCTCGCAATATAAGAGGGTGCCGTACTATAACTATTAGAAGCCCATTTAACATAACTTGTCAAGGAATTTTCTCCATTAGCTAAACCCAATACTTTACTACGGTTGAACGAAATATTAAAACTGCTGGACCAACTGAAATCTTTAGTCTTAATATTGGTCGTATTCAGTGTAATTTCCAATCCACTATTTTGCACCTTTCCAATATTGGCATACGCAGCAGTATAGCCTGTAGATCCCGGCAAAGAAGCATTTAGCAATAAATTTGATGTATTTTTCTTATAATAATCCGCAGATAAAGAAATTCTGCTTTTCAGCAATTCGAGATCTAATCCTATATCCAACTGTGTTGTTGTTTCCCATTTAAGGTTGTTATTGCCAAGTGATGCATAGGAAGCACCTGGATCAATACCGTCGCTAAAGGTATAGCCGCTTCCCACGGGAACAGCAATGGTTGTTAGGTATGCATAATCAGATACTCTATTATTTCCAGTGACGCCATAAGTTGCCCTAATTTTAGCGTCGCTTATAACAGACCCTAATGTTTCCATAAAGGATTCATTGCTTAAACGCCAAGAGAGACCTGCTGAGGGGAAATAACTCCAATGATTTGCAGAAGCAAATTTAGAGCTACCGTCCGTTCTAAAAGATGCTGTAAGATAGTAAGTGGACTTATAGCTGTAATTAATCCTAGAAAGCCCCGAAGCCAATGTGTTTTTAGTATTTGTAGAAATAGGATAAGAAGGCACTCCCTCGTCCAAACCATTTACCCCTAAACTTTCATTTGGCAAATAATAAGAAGAATATCCATTGGAGTTACTCTGAACGCCCTGAAAGGTGGCTCCCAACAATACATTTATCCTATGATCCTTGTTAAAAATCTTATCATAGGTTAAGGTATTTTCATTGACATAATTAAAAAGTTGTTGGTTTAAAATATTCCCAAATGGACCAAGAGCTCCATAAGAATAACGCGAATCACCAAGCGATGTATTGCTATTGTAAAAAGCGTTGTTCTTCCTAAATGTTGTGGTTACACCACCACTAATTTTAAGAGACAATCCCTTTATTAATTCATATTGCATATACCCATTTGCAATAATCGCATGTGCAAATCTATTGTTTACAGTATTTTGAGCATTTATGATTGGGTTATATCTGTTATCACCAGAACCAATATCGGGATCACGTCCATCATCAATCAAATCATCCATGCTTTGATCGTAATCATCATCATTGGGAGATCCTGCAATAGGTCTATATGCCCATATGCTTCCCATAAGCGAAAGTAAGGGAGAGGAACCGCCATACGAAGAGACGACCATACCGTATGTTTTCGTATAACTATAGTTGAAATTGAACCCGACCTTCAATTTATTATTAACCTTTTGGTCCAAAATCAAACGCGCACCATATCTTTTAAAGCCAGAGTTAATAATAACACCTTTCTGGTCTTGTACATTCAACGATACAGAATAATTACC
>JAATFC010000238.1 GCA_015655435.1 Chitinophagales bacterium
ATATAATATTATTTATAATAACAGTTGTTAGTGCCAAAATTAATACTATTTTCGCACAAACGTTTGTGCAAGCTTGTGATGGAGGTTATAAAGATGAGGAATAAACGAGTGTAACACATACTAAATAATACCAACCAAAATATGTTATATCAATTTGACAGTCGTGTAGTCTTGATATTGGATGCAGGAGGTACCAATTTTGTTTTTTCGGCAATGAAAGGTGGGCATATTGTGACAGACCCCATCACGCTTCCGGCTCATGCGGATAATATTGAGAAGTGCCTTGCTTCGTTGGAAAATGGCTTTGAGACAGTCGTGAACCGATTGGACGAAAAGCCAGTTGCCATTAGTTTTTCCTTTCCTGGCCCGGCAAATTATCCTGAGGGAATAATTAGTAGCTCCCTTCCCAATTTTCCAGCTTTTGCCGATACGGACGGTTTTCCTTTAAAAGATTATCTGGAAAATATTTTCCAAATTCCTGTTTTTATCAATAACGACGGCGATTTATTTGCATTCGGAGAAGCTCATTTTGGATTTCTTCCATTTGTCAATAATAAACTGAAAGAACTAGGGAGCAATAAGCACTATAAAAACCTGATAGGTCTTACATTTGGAACTGGATTTGGTGCGGGAATCGTCATTAACGGCAAACTACTAATAGGAGATAATTCGTGTGGGGGAGAGGTTTTTCCTTTGAGAAACAAAGAAAAGCCAGACTGTTTTGTGGAAGAAACAGTAAGTATAAGAGGCCTTGTTCGCATGTATCAAGAAGAAAACAAATTGGAAGACAAGAATATTACGCCGGCTGATATATTTTTGATTGCAGAAGGAGAGAAAGAGGGAAACCAAAGTGCCGCAATTCGGACATTTGAAAGATTCGGAGATGTGGCAGGAGATGCAATAGCGGATATCGTTACGTTGATTGACGGATTGGTTGTTGTTGGTGGCGGCATCGCTGGAGCGTCCAAATATTTTTTACCAGCAATGTTGAAACAATTGAACGGTACTATAAACAAAGCGGACGGAACGCCAATTCCACGTATTCCTCAAAAAATGTATAATCTAAGCGATACCAATGATTTCAATGATTTTGCTAAAAAGAGTGGGGTCGAACTGAAATTGGGAAACAAGACAATATGGTACGACAAAGAACGTAAATCTGGTATTGCTATTTCAGAGATAGGTGCTACAATTGCGATAATGCGAGGAGCCTATTCGTTCGCATTGTCCGAACTTGATAAAGAATAGACTATAATATTCATTTTACGAAAGAAAATAAATTATTATGAAGCGATTGCTTGCATTTTTTTTATTAATGTTTTTTGTTCTGTCCATAAAAGCACAGAATACAAACTATAAACAAGCAGCACAGGACTTGTACAATAGTATTCAGAAAAATTTTTACATTCAAGACTCCGGATATTATCGTGAAGAAGCGATAGGTAAACATAGTGAGAATCCTATTTCTTTTTTGTGGCCGCTCTGTGCAATGGTACAAGCTACAAATGAGATGGACGTTGCGTTTTCGTCCAATAGTTATTTACCAAAAATTATTGCCGTTATTGAAAAATATAGAGATGACAGACCTCCAGTTTCTGGATATGCATCCTATAGATTAGGCACTAAGGTTGACGATAGATACTATGACGATAACCAATGGATTGGCATCGCGAGTCTGGATGCCTACAAGCGAACAAAAAACAAGAAATATCTACAATTGGGAACGGATATATACCACTATATGATGTCGGGATATGACAGTGTTTCAGGAGGAGGTATATATTGGGTGGAAAATAATAAAAGTAGTAAAAATACTTGCAGCAACGGACCAGGGATATTGGTAGCGCTGGGAATGTATGAAGCTACGAAAAATAAGAAATATCTGGATACTGCAATATTGATATACGATTGGACTATAAGTCATCTTCGTTCACCTAATGGATTGTACTATGACAACTACAATATAGCAAAACATAAAGTCGACTCCGCACTTTATTCATACAATGCAGGGACAATGCTTGAGTCATCTATCTGGTTGCATACTATAACGAAAAAGAAGCAGTATCTGGAAGATGCTAAATTAACCGCGCAAGGTGCTGCTGACCATTTTCTAGGTAGTGGATATTTTAGAGACGACTATTGGTTTAATGCCGTGATGTTGAGAGGCTACGTTAGACTTTACAAATATAACCATGATGTAAAATACATCGATTTGTTTAGAAAATGTGTAGACAATACGCTTAAGACAGAGAAGCATTCCAATGGTCTTTTTGGACGTAAGGGTGTGGGTAATTTGGTAGGGCAGGGCGGTCTTTTGGAAATTCTTTGTCGTTATGCTACTTTGAAATAAATATTTTATTTGTAAATTTAAAGGTTACTAACCAAACTATAAATAATTATGAAACGTAGAAACTTTATTCAAAACATTGGCGTATTGGGAGCTGGCGTAGTTCTGAGCCAAGGCAAGGCATGGGCGGCTGGCAATGATTTTCCTATAGTGCGCGTTGCGAAAGACAAGCGGCATTTCTCTAGTGAAGCCGTGGAAAGAGCTATCGCAAAGTTTTCTGCTAAAGTAAAAGACAAGGAATTAGTATGGCTTTTTGGTAATTGTTTTCCCAATACGCTTGATACAACGGTATATTATAGTGAAGAAAATGGAACGCCTGATACTTATGTAATCACGGGAGATATTGACGCTATGTGGATGCGCGACAGTAGCGCGCAAGTGTGGCCTTATATGCAGTTTGCCAAAGAAGACCCTAATGTGCACAAGCTGATAGCCGGCGTAATCAACCGCCAGAAAAACTATATATTGGAAGACCCTTATGCTAATGCCTTTTATAAGGACGCTTCGCAAAAAAGTGAATGGCAGTCAGACTTGACAGATATTCACGCCGGGATTCATGAACGTAAATGGGAAATAGATTCTCTGTGTTATCCTATACGGTTGGCATACCACTTCTGGAAATCAACTGGCGATACCAAACCTTTTGACGCAACATGGGTAAAAGCTATGCAAACGGTATATGATACGTTCGTAGCACAGCAAAGAAAGGAAAATGATGGACCTTATCATTTCCAACGCAATACAGCCAATGCAACGGATACACAACCTATGCACGGATATGGTTATCCGGTCAATCCGGTTGGTCTCATATCTTCTGCTTTCCGCCCGAGTGATGACGCCACTTTACTGTCCTTTTTGATTCCGTCCAATTTGTTTGCAGTTGTTAGTTTGAATGAAGCTGCAGAGATGTTGCAGACTCTAAAAAATGAAACCGTATTGGCGGGTAAGATGAAAGCTCTAGCAAAAGAAGTCAAAGCTGCCGTTGAAAAATACGGTATAGTAACGCACCCAAAATTTAGAAAAATATATGCTTTTGAAACAGATGGATTCGGTAGTCATATATTGATGGACGACTCCAATGTACCTAGTCTACTATCATTACCATACTTAGGTTCTGTTGACCGTAACGATCCTATTTACCTCAATACCAGAAAATTCGTTTGGTCAAATGCCAATCCTTTTTTCTTTAAGGGTTCTGCTGCGGAAGGAATAGGTGGACCTCACGTCGGTAAAGACATGATATGGCCGATGAGCCTGATTATGCGAGGACTTACCAGCAATAATGATGAAGAAATAAAATATTCCATTAAGACGCTGAAAGCTACGCATGCCGGAACGGGATTCATGCATGAGTCTTTCCATAAAGACAATCCTACGAAATTTTCCAGAAGCTGGTTTGCATGGACCAATACGTTATTTGGCGAATTTTTGTGGAAGGTCTATAATGAGCGACCATCCTTGCTTTCGTAGTTTAAATTTTCTAAAGAAAAATTATGCGTATTCTTACATTATTGCTTTTTTCTAGTTTATTTTTTGTACTAGACCTTAGTGCACAGTCGTTACCTAGTTGGGCTATTGGACCATTCTATCGACCGGAAGGAAAGAATCCGATTATCAATGTAGATACCGTAGGTTTTTTGGATCCGATGTCGCAGTCATGGGTAAGGTGGAAGGAAAGTGATGTCTTCAATCCTGCTGCCGTTTTAAAAGATGGTAACGTGTGTGTACTCTATCGTTCAGAAGACAATAGTGCCAAGGGTATTGGTAAACGCACATCAAGAATCGGATTAGCTGAATCGAAAAACGGAGTTGATATAACATCTATGCCGACGAGACCAGTTCTTTTTCCTGCAGAAGACGATCAGAAGGAAAATGAATGGCGAGGAGGCTGTGAAGACCCTCGTGTAGCGGTAACTTCCGATGGTACTTATGTTATGCTCTATACGCAATGGAATAGAAAAGTACCCCGACTTGCGGTCGCTCATTCCAAAGACTTGAAATATTGGACTAAATATGGTCCTGTATTTGCCAAAGCATATAATGGCAAGTTCAAAGATATGGCTACAAAGTCTGCGTCGGTTGTGACTAGTTCCGTAAAAGGTAAACTTGTAATTACCAAAGTCAATGGAAAATATCAAATGTATTGGGGCGAGGAGCATGTGTATATGGCGAGTTCCGAAGACTTGATAAATTGGGAACCATTAGTAGACGAAAACGGAAAACTGGTAGAACTTATATCTCCTAGAAAAGGATACTTTGATAGCCGTCTTACGGAATGTGGACCTCCGGCAATATTGACCAAAGACGGAATCGTCCTTATGTACAATGGAAAAAATGCAGACAACGAGAATGCAGACAAAAACTATACTTTGAATTCCTATTGTGCAGGACAGGTACTTTTTGACAAAAATGAGCCAACTAAAGTACTGGCTAGATTAGACAAACCATTTCTCAAACCGGAAGCCGATTTCGAAAAAAGTGGACAATATCCAGCCGGGACCGTGTTTATTGAAGGGTTAGTGTTAAAGGATAAGAAATGGTATCTATATTATGGCTGTGCCGATTCCAAAGTCGGAGTTGTCGTAAGTGACAATCCAAAGAAATAATTTTTTGGTAAGCATTGGCGACTCAACTAATTTTAGCTAAAATCTAAAATTATGAAAAACTTAATTCCTATACTGATAGACGAATTAACAAACGAGATTGCCATTACACGAAAATTTTTACCTCTTATCCCTGAGGATAAGTACGACTGGAAACCACATCCTAAAAGTATGAGCCTTAGGATGCTGTCCGTTCACATTGCGGAGATTGCAGGATGGCCAGCGATGGGACTGAAAACAGACTTCATAGATTTTAAAACCAATCCATACAAACCAACAGAAATCCATAATAACAAAGACCTTCTGGCTATATTGGAAAAAGGAGAATTGACATCTATCCAAGTGTTAGAAAGTGCAACAGAAGATGATTTGGACAAGAAATGGGAATTGCGTTATGGAGATGCAGTTTTATTGAATTTGACTAAATACGGAATGATTAGGCATTCTTTGGATCAGATGATCCACCATAGAGCTCAGTTAGGTGTATTTTTGCGTTTGTTGGATATTCCTATTCCGGGTACTTATGGTCCTAGTGCAGATGATTCACAAGGGTTTTAGTGTAAGTAGTTGTGGTTAATAAAAAAAATGCGATGGAATAAGTCCATCGCATTTTTTTATTTGTGCCATAGTTTTTTATTTAGCGTCTTCGCTCGCCTTAAAAATATAACCGATACCATAAATATTTGAAATCTGAATGCTTTCACTTTCTGCGAAATATTTGCGTAATCTGGAGATAAAAACATCAAGACTTCTTCCCAAAAAATAGTCGTTCTTTCCCCATAGTTCCGTCAATATAACTTCTCTTTTGAGAATCTTGTTTTTGTTCTTGAAAAGAAATTCCAAGAGTTCCGCTTCTCGCAGCGTCAATGTTATTTCTTTTCTCCCTATAGTCAACAAAAGTTGCTCTTTGACGAAACTAATATCTTTCCAAGTGTATTCCACTTGCTGTTCTTGAGTTGGCGTATCGTGGTGGAAGCGACTGTTTCTTCTCAATATGTTTTCGATTCTTACTATGAGTTCGTCAATATCAAACGGTTTGGTGATATAGTCCACCGCTCCTAGTTTTAGTCCCGTTATCTTATCGGCATTTTCTTTGCGGGCAGTCAGAAAAAGATAAGGTAGTTCGCTATTGACACTATTGATGTATTGGGCAAGCTCAAACCCGTTCATTTCCGGTATTGACACGTCAATTATTGCCAGGTCAATTTCGTCGATAGATGTGTCAATATAGCTCTTTGCTTCATTTCCATTGATTTTCCACTCAATCTGAAAATTGTTGAGCTCCAGGTACTGTTTGATAACATTTCCTAAATCTATCTCGTCCTCGACGAATAGAATTCTAGCCATTTCTTAAAAGTTTTAGCGTAAAGTTACTATAAATTCCGAACCGAATCCAATACTGCTTTCGACGTCTATTTTCCAACCATGCAGATGGATACATTCATTTACATAAAATAGTCCTAATCCTAATCCGCCCGCTCTAGTTGACTTGTCATTGTAGCGGTAAAATTTTTTGAAAACCTTTTTTATCGTGTCATTTGACATTCCGATACCGTTGTCTTTTATACTTAGCAATATATTGTGGTTTCTTTCCAATAGAGATATTTCGATCTCCTTTTTAATATTATTATTGTATTTAATACCATTGTCAATAAGGTTCTGTAGCATGGTGGTAAACCAAAACAAATCAACCTTTATAGTCTTTTCGGGGGCAATAGTTGAATGCAGTATTATTGTTGTATTCTCATTCAAGTTTGTTTTATAGTCATTGATTATTTTTTCTACGGATTGCGGCAGGTTTTCTTCCTGTTTGTTGAGAAAGGATAAGTTGGATTTTGTTGTATGCAATGTTTGTTTAAACAATGCATTGAGGCGCGACGTTTGTCTATGTATAACGTCGGTTATAGACTTTAATTTCTCCGTTTGGGGAATTATTTTATCGTTTTGCAATGTTTTGTTGGCAATAATTATGGCTGTCAATGGAGTATTGAATTCATGCGAAATACTATTGATGAAGTCGAATTGCATTTCTGCGAGTTTCTTTTGCTTTAGCCAATTGTTGACGGTAATAACAAATAAAGACACTATTGTTACTATGGATGCTAGAGAGAGCAAAAACATGGGCATCATCTTTTTGAGAATTCCCCACTTTTTGTTGCTACTCTCTATATATAGTTGGAAGTTTATTCTATAAGATTTTTCAGAAGTGCTAC
>JAATFC010000236.1 GCA_015655435.1 Chitinophagales bacterium
AACAATAAAATAGCTTTCGTACTTATTCAATTTTATAGGAATATTTGTACACCCGTTTGAGGTGTCAAAAACAGGTAAATTCCGAGTACTGCCGTTTATCGGATCCCACAATTGCGGTACTCCTTTTACGGAACGGAAACTAATCGTTTCCGCTATTTCTTTATCTGTTTTATTAGCAATAAAATATATATCGCCCTGCGTTAACCGTCGATGTATATAACGTATATTTCCAGAAGAATGAAAGTCTTCCGGAATGTTTTGAGAATGTATCCATGCGGATATCGCACTGTAATTTGGGTATAGTTCATTTTCGGCTATATGAAAATCACCACCCCATACTACATATCCTTTTCCATATTTAAGTACGGTTTGTTGCTTAGGCTCACTCAGGTTTTTCCATACGCTTAACGACATGGATTTGACTTCCTTATCGCTGACAGGATAATTGCTCAATCCCGGTGCTTGTACAGGCGGCGCACCAATCACCGTGGCACCATCTGCAATCAATGACTTTATCTTAGTCAATAGGCGTGGTGTCATCGTCTTAAAATTGGATAAAACCAGTACACGATAGGAAGCGCCGCCGGGAAATAGTATCTTATGGTCTTTTACCTGTGCTTTATATAATTGAGAGGGAGCACATCCATCAAAATTATATCCTTTTCTGTCGGGATATTTATGCTCATTTGCATTATCAAGTGCCGATGCAGGAGGTGAAAAAACAAAAGGAATGGATTCGGGATTTAAAAATAAAATATCAGCCGTGGAACTACCCTGTTGTAACATATAGTTGCAACGTGAAAGGTAAGTATGATAAGCATTTACCATCGGCCACCAGGTCTGGTTTCTGTTCCATTGAACTCCGTAAGGTCCCATGGTCATGCCGGGTTTCAGACTATCAGGCAGATTCTGATTTTGAAAAGTGTGGAACATAAATTTATTTATGCCCGCCGTAAAAGCCCAATCACCTTCTTCTTTCATATTTCCCGGATATTGCTGCCATCCTCCGTGAGCAGTAAAAGATTCTGCAGGAACTAAACTTTTTCCGTTAATGTGTGCAATGGATGTTGCTTCTATCACACTATATTCCGTTCTAAGATCTCCACGGTTAGTACTCCAAAATTCAGCCATGGGAACGTCGGCAATATTTCCCAATTCCAGATCCGCAGTAGGATTCATATCGTAAGGCTCAATAGACAGAAGTAGTCCATGATCGTGCGCATATTTTTTCACCTGTTCCGCATGATTTTTCAAAATCAATTCCTGTGAAGTCTGTCGCAAATCCCACAAAAAGCGTTCACTCAGGTTCCTGTTTCCAACTATAAATCCCAGATATACGGGATAATAAGGCAAAGGATCGTACCCTCTACGCTTCTTAAACTCATTACGAAAATCCTCCGTCCAGTTTTGCGCGCCCATTTCCCAACTGTCAATATGTAATCTTTTCAATCCGCCAGACGATGTTTTATAGGTATTTCCGATTTTATTTAGAAGCGTTCCGACATAGTGTTCCAAATGATGATTAATCGCCGTGGTATCCATTTTGTCGGCCTCAAATCCCAGCCCGGGAATTGGCGCAGGTCGGGTGACAGCGCCGTTGTTTCTTGCGACTAAACGCATAATCATCCACTTTCCTTTGGGAGCTTTCCAGTCCAATGTTCCGTCAGGCAACAACTTAGCGGTAAGGTCAATGATTTTATTCTTGGATATAACGGATGCGAGCACACCTGATGTGTCTACAATCTCTGGCAAATAAGGTTTTACTGTGCCGGAACTGAAAGGTGCCCGATAGTATAGAGCCTTATTGTCAATATCATTGATACGTTGAGAAGTGTCAGGCATTGGGAAGGCTAAAACAGCTACATTTTTATAATACGCTGTCCATTCTTCTTTAAGCTCCGGTGTAAGTGTCCTATCGCCAAAATAAGGTTTCCGTGGAGATGGAACTTCTAATCTTATTGGCATTTTGCTTGTATCAGAAACGTATTGTACGTTCGCAACCAAATGCTGCATTGATTCTTCGGGTTTCACCCAAGGACCTCCGCTGCCCGCCCATCCGGGACCTATTCCAAGAATCATCTCTATGCCCAAACGTTCGCATTCTTTTTCAGCATAAGTAAACATCTCCCGCCATTCCTCACTAAAAAATTCTACTTTACCACGAGGAACTCCAGCGTTTACTTCTAAAAATATTACACTGCCTATGCCCACATCCTTCATTGATTGCAGATCTTTTGTTATGCTTTCTTTTGAATGATTACCATCCATAAAATACCAGTAAACACCTGGCTTGTATGAATCGGGCGGATTCAAAAAATCCTTCCTCATTTGTCCAAAAATATCCCAAGCAGGATCGGTCTTATAACTTGAAAGTAATAAGAACAAGCAAGCACAGCAGAACGCACAAATAATGAAAAAAATATTTCTCATAATAATTCACAATATTATCTTTTTATAAAGTAGACGTTGTTAACTTTTTGATTTAAAAGTTATAGATTTTGACATATATTCTCGCGGATAAAAGTTTGGTATGGGATGTATCGGGAGTAAAGAGTTATAGATTTGTTTTTGAAACCTCAAAACAAGTGTGGAATGATTCAGCAAACCAAAACTGCTTTTAATATTGGACTGTGTTTGAAAGACAAATCACTCAATATAGGATTAATTATATCCTATACAATTAGATTTTTAGAGATAGTAAATATATTGGTAGACTTTACTATTATAAATATTGTGTAAGAGATTACTATTAATAAGGCCTTGTACGCACCTTATCTCTGTATACGTTGGGAGACACTCCAATTTTTGACTTGAAGAAAGTAATAAAATAACCAGTTGTCTCAAAATTTAATTCGTAAGCAATCTCTTTGATTGGCATGGCCGTGCTGGTAAGTAATTCTTTAGCTTTTTGTATTTTTATTTCCAATTGGTATTGCGCAGGAGCAAAACCTGTATATTGTTTGAATAGTCGCCTAAACCAGGAATAACTCATATTTAATTGGCTTGCAATTTCTTCAAGTGTCTTATCTGTAGCAATATTCTCACGAATCAGCGCTCTAGCATGATCAATTTTAATCACAACATCTTTATCTCTAAACGAATTATTTTTATCAATATAAAAAACAGAGCCAATCATTTGCTGTACTATGCCTGCAAGCATTGGTTGAAATGCAGTCCTTTGATAATTGGCAACCTCAATCCCCTGCCTATACAATCCAATCAAACTTTCATTAAACCCAATATCTAAAACAGGTTGAGTTTTTGAAAAGAAACCATTATCTAAAAGCCTGTCAATATTTGAACCATTAAATCCAACCCAATATACTTCCCACCCGGATTTTTCATTCGGTCGATAAGTGTGCCATTCGTTAGGAAACAACATAATTATATTTCCTGCACAAACCTGAAGAGGAGCACAATGCTCCGACTGAAATACTCCTTCTCCTTTGGTTACATAGATAAGTTGATATTCATATAGTGTCCTTCCAACTTTAGGATCGAACCAATAGGCAGACGGATGGTCTTTTGAGGGATAATGAACATTCGGCGGCGTTAATTGAAACCCTATAGTAGTTATGAACAAACCCCATAGTTCGTCTATATTATTTGCAACAATATACTTATGATTGGAGGTTTTATGTTTTTTCAATTTGTGTCAGAAATTTAAACTTTTATGTCAAGCAATCAATTTATAAAGATAATAACTTAACTAACATTGCGGAATGCTTTTTCACATTATAAGTGGAAGCTAAGATAAGGGTTTAGATATGATGGGAGCAGTGCTGGTCATATAACATTGGTGAGTAATTATTTGACATTGCTGTAAAACAACTAGCAAATTGTTGCGAAAGATTGTATAGCCAAAATAGAATTAATACGAATTGTCTGTCATTATTGAACTAAAAAAATGTTTTACTTCCAATAATTATAATCTAATAACAATGAGTAACGAAATGTTTAAAATAGGTTTGTTTGGTATCGGACTCGAAACATATTGGGAACAGTTTGATGGGCTGAAACAGCGGCTTGAAAATTATCTCTCAACTGTCGAAACTAAAATAAGCAGTATCCATTCGCATGTCATCAACGCCGGTCTTGTAGATAATATCGACAAAGCATTTGAAGCGGGAAGCAGATTTCGTAAAGAAGATGTTGATATTATCTTTTTGTATGTCACTACGTATGCATTGTCATCGACAGTTCTGCCCGTTGTACAGAAAGCAAAAGTGCCCGTTATAATTTTAAATATTTCACCCGAGACTGCAATCGATTATGCTTCTTTCAATAAAATGGAAGACCGAACAAAAATGACCGGAGAATGGCTTGCGTACTGCTCCGCCTGCCCTGTACCTGAGATTGCCAATGTATTCAATAGAACAGGAATTGCTTTCCATCAGGTTACAGGAATGCTGGAAAATGATGATGAATGTTGGAGGGAAATAAAAGAATGGATTGAAGCCGCACGCGTAGCGAACACTATGCAAAACAACCGTCTCGGTTGCATGGGGCATTACTATAGTGGCATGTTAGATATTTATACGGATTTAACAACGCAGTACAAATATTTTGGTGGACATATTGAGCTGCTTGAAGTAGAAGAGTTAGCATCCTTACGAAAAGAAGTAAGCAATAGTGAAACCGAAAAAAGATTGCAACAATTTCATGAAACATTTGATGTGCAGGCAGACTGTTCAGTTGAAGAGTTGGAAAAAGCAGCAATCACATCTGTTGCATTGGACAAATTAGTTGCGAAATATAAATTGGGGTCAATCGCGTACTATTACAAGGGTACAGGAAATCCAGAAAACGAAGAAGCTATAAGCTCCATTATACTAGGAAATTCCATGTTGACAGCTAATGGCACTCCGGTTGCAGGCGAGTATGAAATAAAGAACGTGCAGGCGATGAAGATTATGGACAGTTTTGGCGCGGGAGGTTCTTTTACGGAATACTATGCGATGGATTTTAAGGATGATGTGGTACTGATGGGACACGATGGGCCGGGCCATATTGCCATAGCTGAAGGAAAAACAAAAGTACGCCCATTGAAAGTCTATCACGGTAAAGTAGGCAAAGGAGTTTCCGTAGAAATGAGTGTGAAGAAAGGCGATGTCACTTTGTTAAGTGTAGTTGATAAAAAAGATGGAACGTTGATGTTATTATATGCAGAAGCCGAATCCGTAGGCGGTTCGATTCTAGAAATTGGCAATACAAATAGCCGTTACAAATTTCCTATTGGCGCTAGAAAGTTTGTGAATGATTGGAACAGTCATGGACCGGCACACCATTGCGCAGTTGGCGTTGGACATATCGGTTCTAAGATTGAAAAATTGGGTAATCTATTGAATATGCAAACAGTAAAAGTTTGTTAGTTACGGTTTTACAAGTCTCCTACATTTTTAAGAACTTGATATAAAATGTAAATAGCCATATGAATAAATTTCTTTTTTTTATACTCTTGTCATTATGTTGCGGCAGGACAATACTGGCGCAGCAGCCTTTAGAAAAAGGTTTCAATAATCCCCCACCGACAGCTAAGCCGCAAACTTATTGGATGTGGCTAAATGGTAATGTATCCAAGCACGGTATTACTAAGGATCTTGAAGCTATGAAACGTGTCGGCATCCAAAAGCCGCTAATTTTCAATGTGGATATGAGCTTTCCAGAAGGCTCTGTCAAATACCTAAGTACTCAATGGTTGGAAATGTTCAAGTTTACCGCAACGGAAGCCAAGCGTTTAGGAATGCAAATAGGATTTCACAATGGTCCTGGTTTGTCATCTAGTGGCGGGCCTTGGGTAAAACCTGAGGATGCCATGCAAAAAGTGGTGTATAGTGTCACGTCAATTAAAGCGGGTAAGAGTTTGGCTACAGTAATCCCCAAACCTGCATTTCAATTTGGATACTATGAAGATATTGCCG
Source organism: Chitinophagales bacterium (assembly GCA_015655435.1). Classification (GTDB taxonomy): domain Bacteria; phylum Bacteroidota; class Bacteroidia; order Chitinophagales; family Chitinophagaceae; genus Rhizosphaericola. The sequence continues at coordinate 5,922 of JAATFC010000236.1, forward strand.
TACTGGCTTTCCCTACTCCAAAAGGCTCTCAACGAATAAAAAACATTACAAAAAAATCACTTGCCGAAAATACTTTTACCAATAATCTGGAACCAGATACTGGAATCGTTCGCGGCGACGATGTTATTCAAAAAAACGAAATCGTAGACCTCACAAACAAACTTTCTTCGGACGGTACATTGCAGTGGCAACCACCTGCGGGTGAGTGGACTATCCTGCGGATTGGACATACGCCCAACGGAAATGAAAACCGCCCCGCAATAGCAGGCGGCAGAGGCCTTGAATGTGATAAAATGAGTACGGAAGCACTTGATAACTATTGGAAAGGAGGTATACAACCGATTATCGACGTTGTTGGATCTTTAGTGGGAACTGCAATAACAGATTGCACAATTGACAGCTATGAAGTGGGTTCTAATAACTGGACAAAATTATTCAGAGAAGAATTTAAAAAACGAAGAGGTTATGACTGTTATCTCTATTTGCCAACACTGGCGGGATATTATGTAGGTAGCGGAGAGATTAGTGAACGCTTTTTATGGGACTTCAGACAAACGATAAGCGACCTGATTGCGGACAACTATTACGGTCATTTTAGAAAATTGTGTAATCAGCATGGGCTTAGTTTGTTGATAGAGCCTTACGGAGGGCCATTTAAATCACATCGTGCAGGCACCAAGCCCGATGGTGTCATTGCAGAGTTCTGGCTAGAAAAGAACCTCTTTTTAGAATCACCCAAATTGGTCGCTTCCATAGCTCATCTGAATGGACAGGCAATAGTCGGATCTGAAGCATTTACCAGCTTCGGAACCTGGAGCAATTATCCTGCGACGATGAAACCCGTTGGCGATATGGCCTGGGCCGAAGGCGTGAACAGATTTACTTTTCATGTGTATGCCCATCAACCCTGGGACGTAGCACCCGGCCTGACGTTCGGCGTTTACGGTGTGGAAATGAACAGAATGAACACATGGTGGGAACAAAGTAAGCCATATATGAATTACTTGTCGCGTTCACAATATTTGCTTCAGCAAGGACGTAACGTAGCAGATGTACTTTATTTCACTGGAGAATCAAGAGTAAATAATGCATCCTTACATGACGACACCAAACGAAGAGGTTATGATTATGACCAAATCGGAACGGAACAGATCAAAGAACTTTATGTCAAAGACGGGAAACTATACACTAAAAATGCAGGGCCTTATCAATTGCTGGTACTTCCTGAAAGTGAATGGGCTACACCCGAACTACTTGAAAAGCTAAAGATACTGACAGATGGAGGTGCGACTATTGTTGGAACTAAACCCAAGAAATCTCCCAGTTTAACCAATTTTCCCAATTGCGATGAACAGGTAAGTGCTTTGGCTAATGAGTTATGGCCGCATAAAATCCATGATTTCCCATCTGGAGGTGATATCTATTCATTACTCCAACAGCAAAAAATTTCACCGGATTTTTCCACTGAAATAAGTGGTAATGACCTGAATTTTGTTCATCGAAAAAGCGGAACGGATGATATTTATTTCATTGCAAATCCTGTTAACCAAAGCAGAACAGAGATATGCCGGTTCAGGGTTTCCGGAAAAAGACCCGAACTATGGGATGCGGAAACAGGTATAATTACCGCCGTGCCAATATGGAATGAAACTAATGGAGTAACAGAAATTCCACTATCGTTTTCGCCTTATGGCTCGGCGTTGATCGTATTCCGGGAAGTAAAAAACCAGCCCGAACATATTGTCAATATAAAAGAATCCTTAACATCTCAACCACCAATAGCCTTGCCGCATCTACAGATTATTAAAGCAGAATATGGCGCTTTTGTTCCAAACGGCGTATTTGATATGACCAAAAAATTACAGGACAGGATTGACAAAAAAGATTTCATTATTGGAGCGCATATAGCGCAAACAGATCCAGCTCCGGGCTCTATGAAAGAAGTTCGGATGGACTACGAAGTTCACGGTGAACGGCGGCAATTATCCTTTTTGGAGGGAGAGTCCCGCAACTTAATTGAAGATTCTGCCGGCTTTCGTTTAATCCATGCATTCTACGGTAAGTTCAGAGATGATTTCGATATTACAAAAGCGGACTATAACAATAGGGACGTGACTGCGCAAGTTAGAGAACTCATTAAGTCTGAGAAACTTTTGTTTACGGTTTCAGATACTTTATTCAAGATGCCTAAAGCAACTTCTAAACAGAATAATGAATTAAGGGTTACCTATGTAGTAGATGGTGAGAATAAAGAAATGGTCGTTAACGATGGGCATCTTGCTGTTTTTCAACAAGAATTAGCTCGGTCTCGAATAGTACAAGATGGGAAGAAATTAACATGGCTCGCACCGCGACCTGGAAAATTGACATACGCCACGAATACAGGGAAAAAAAGGATATTGACTGTTAATGCCGTGCCTAAACCTATCACTATTAATGGAGCATGGGATGTGACATTTCCTCTGGAAAAGCAACAACAAAAAACATTAAAATTTAACGAGCTAAATTCTTGGACGACTTCTGAGGATGATGACGATCACTATTTTTCAGGCACAGCAATTTATAGAAAAAATATTAGCATCCCCGCTGCAGCGATTGCAGGGAACAATATTATTGAGCTAGACTTGGGAAATGTAGAAGTTATTGCGGAAGTAATTGTAAACGGGAAAAACATGGGAATTCTTTGGAAAGCTCCTTTCAGAATCGATCTTAAAAACACATTACATATGGGCATTAACAGCTTAGAAATACGGGTAACCAATTTGTGGGTAAATCGTCTTATCGGAGATGAACGCTATCCCAGAGATGAATTTCCAATGATTAATGGTGAAAAGAAATGGCCGGAATGGCTTACAAACAGTGAGATACAACGCCAATCAAAACGTAAGGCATTCACTACTAACATTCCTTATAGTAGAGAACAAGACCTGAAATTATCTGGACTTCTGGGTCCGGTCACTTTAACGTTTTTCCATCAAACGGAAATTAGTCAATTGTAATCCGCTTATCATCCATTCTTAAAAAGAATTTCAATTTGTAAATTAAACATACTATAAAACTGAGTAACATCAACCAAACCTTATTCTTATGAAAAAGATTTTTATTTTATTGATCGGATGTTTTTTGTTTAAAATATCCTTTGCACAGTTTGTGAACTTTACAAAAGAGGGTAAGCAAATTATTCGACTAGATAATTTGGGTAATGCAGTAGACGCTCACGACGGAATGATTGCTTATTTTAACGGCACTTATTATTTGTACGGAACGAGCTACGGATGCGGCTTTGAGTGGCAAAACAAGAATGCCGCTTTCTGTGGATTCAAGGTATATTCCTCTAAAGATTTAAAACATTGGAAAGACGAAGGTTTTTTATTTAATGCCAATAACGATATATGGCAATGCAGATGCAATGGTAACACTTACGGATGTTTCCGCCCGCATGTGGTTTATAATAAAAAGACAAAGAAATATGTCCTTTGGATAAACAGCTACGACAACAGTCCTGGCTATCACGTATTGACTTCCGAAAGTCCTACAGGACCTTTTAAAGAAGAGGCAGAGCCAAAGCTCGTGGTAAACAACGGTATTCCTGCTGGTTTGAACAACGGAGACCATGATGTTTTTGTTGACGATGACGGCACAGCGTATTTAGCGTTGACCGATTGGAGAACTAGAGGGACTCTTGCCATAGAAAAATTAAGTCCTGACTATTTAACGGGAACAGGCGAATGCGTAAAATCCGTAACAAATGGAGCAACAGAAGCTCCCTGTTTATTGAAGCGAAAAGGCATTTATTATATTTTGTACTCCGACCCCAATTGTGGTTATTGTGGAGGAACGGGAACTTCATACAAAACAGCTTCCTATATACTCGGACCATGGTCTGATTCAAAAAAAATAACTAATAACTCCTGCGGAGGCCAACCTTCTTTTGTGTCGACAATCCCTTACAAGTCCGAGACTATATATGTCTACGGCAGCGATCTATGGAACAATGGTGCGAGGAACGAAGCATTGGCAAATTTTTTCTGGAAACCATTATCCTTTGACGAACAGGGAAATATATTGCCAATAAATTGTTCCGATAATATTGTTGATAGTCATGGTACAGAAAGCATTTTCAACGAAAAATATTATTCCATAAAACAGGACATTGCAAAAGGACTGCAACGCGCACAATCTTTCACAGCAAAGAACACCGGCATCCTGAACAGTATCACTATACCGCTATTTAAGAATAATCATCCAAATGCAAACTTGATATTTGAACTATACAAAGCCGACGCGAACTATTTGCCTACGGGAGAGCCTTTATTCACAAAAGAGATTGACTCTAGCCAGCTCGGATGGGCAGCGAGGAACTTCGTGATTGCTCCCAATATGCGCGTAAAGAAAAAGGAACGTTATGTTTTTGTATTACGCACCAATACTACAAAAGGATGTTATGGTACGTTATACAATTTTTCGGAAACTGGTTTTGATGAAAAAGAATCAATAAGCAAGAACGAAAACAAAGTATATACACACGAACCTCATTATGAATTGAAGTATCAAGTGTTTATCAAATCCTCTAAGCGAAATAGATAATCAAGGCATATGTTTTTTTAATTAATCGATATCAGCCTAAAAGTAAATTACTTTTAGGCTGATATGCTTTGGAGAATAATAGTTTTTTATTCCACGAAGAGAAAGCACACTTACAATACTATATAAAAAGCTCCAAAACATAATAAGTGAATCCAAATAATATAAAATAAACGCAACCGTAATCAGCCTGAGAGATTACAAGCAACTAGTGATCGGAAGATATTTTATCTTTTGTAAATCAAAGGATTCTGCTCCCCATCATTCAGCAAGTCTCCTATTTTTAAACGGCTTACTTGTTCGTCGCTCAGAATATTCTTTTTCCCGTTAAATGTTGCCCCATCGGGCATATAAGCGCAAGTCATTGCTCTACGGAAACCATTGGTCATATTGGGCCCGGCGCCATGTATAGTCAGTCCGTTATGGAACGAACAACTACCGGCTTTTATAGGCGCGGCAACAGAATTTGTATTTTTCAAATTAGGATATACTTCAAAAATAGCATCCATATTTTTACCAATACCCGCATTTTCAAAACTAGTATGATGATAACTTCCCGGAATGAAATAAAGGCAACCATTTTGAAGTGTGGCATCATCCAAAGCTATCCAAATCGACAACGCACTACTGTCGCTAAAAGACCAAAACGGTGTATCTAAAGCCATGCGGTGGGATTTGCCCAAGGCTTCTTAATTAAGGCTTGGTCGTGCCAGATGCGTGTTCCGTCCCAACCAGCAAGGTCCGCAATCGCTTTCCCAATCCTTTCGTCAATCATTAGCTTTTTCACTTTCTCATTTGTTTGCCACAGGTTCAACATCTGGTCAAATACTTTTCCGAAATATTCCTCATCTTCGTTAATACCATCGTTTTCACCCTGCTTTATTTCTTGCGAAGGCATTTTTTTTCCATTACGTTCACGTACAGCCTGAGTTACTGCATCGCGCCATTCAGTTAGTTCCTCTGGCGACAAAAAATTATCCAATACAAGAAACCCGTCTTTTCGGTAGCTTGCAATTTGCTCTTCTGTAAGTATCGTATTCATAATTTAAAATAATTGTTTATCGATACTCAAAATTAACGTGCACGCATACTATATAACCCTATCGAAACAAACTAAGATTTGTATATTTTGGCATTTATTAATTGAAGCGAAAGTTAGGATTAAGAAGTCAATTGGCTTCTATATGCACTCGGAGCGATGCCATTCTTTACTTTAAAAAGTTTAGAAAAATGTTGTACCGAATCAAAGCCTGTCTGGTACGCTATTTCATTTACATTTAATAAGGTAGTTGTCAATAATTCTTTCGCTCTTTCAAGACGAATACGTTGATGATATTGGTGTGGAGACTCTCCCGTGATAGACTTAAAATGTTTTCTGAAAGCAGAATAACTCATAGGCAGTTGTCGAGCGAGTTCTTCCGTATCAAGCGGATGTTCGAACAATTCCTGAATCAGGAACTTTGCCTTTGATATAGACTTATTTATAGGGTCTTCGTCATATTTATGGGATAAAGATACGGTATTGACCAAGCCCAAAATTTGAAGTGTGATACCCGCCAATTGTTGATGATAACCGATGAATGATGTCGAGATACAATCAAACATCTTTGTAAAAAGTAGTAGTATTTCTTTATCTAGTCCTACGTTGACAAAAGGAAACTCTGGGTTGTGGAAATTTTGCGATATGAGATGGTCAGCATAGCTGCCATGAAACCCTATCCAATATTCTTCCCAACCAAACTCCACTTCCGGCTTATAGCGATGCCACACTCCTGGATAAAGGAAGAAACACGTCCCAGCCTCTACAGTCATAGGTTTCGTCTTAGCCGATGAGAAGACACCTTTTCCTTTGGAAATAAAAACCAAGTAATAACCCTTCAAAGTCCTCCCCCTATTCCACGTCAACTCGTGACTCTGAGGATGTTTACCTTGAGGATAACATTCAAATGGCTTAACCAAAGAGCAGCCAACCGTCGTTAC
>JAATFC010000098.1 GCA_015655435.1 Chitinophagales bacterium
CATGTGTACCAAGGTCCACTTTTACCGAAAGCTCCAACAGCGCGTCCACAAAGCCTTCCAGTTCGTCTGTAGACAATGAACGCATACGCATTGCTGTAACAAAAGCCGTAATTTCATAGTCTGAAAATTCGCCTTTGGATATTCGGATAAGAATATCTTTCGCCTGATCACGTGTCAATATTTTATAGGCAAAAAGTGCGTGTAATATGTCTTTCATTCTTCAAAGTAAAAAGTCAAAAATAAAAAAACAAAATGTTTGAATTATGATTTAACAACTAACCTATTATTCATAAATCATAACTCATAACTATTTCTTCAGCCAGTTGCGCAATATCTTTTCTCCTTCCGGTGTCAATATACTTTCCGGATGGAACTGCACACCTTGTACATCATATTGCTTATGTTGCAGTCCCATAATAAAACCTTCATCATCCACAGCCGTAATCTCAAGGCAATCCGGAAATCCATCATTGTCCACAACCCAACTATGATAACGACCAACCTCAAAACTATCAGGCAGTCCTTCAAACAAAGGAGAAACAACTTTCGTTTTTTTCGCCGATGTTGCAATGCCATGAAAAACCTCCGAAAGATTGGTCAGCTTAGCACCAAAAGCTTCGCCAATAGCTTGTTCACCCAAACATACACCCAATATGGATTTGGTTGGGGCATATTGTTTGATGAGGGGCAATAACAATCCAGCTTCCTCCGGAATTCCCGGTCCTGGTGAGAGCAATATTTTATCATAGTTATTGACTTCTTCCAGTGCAATTTTGTCATTACGAAAAATCTCCACTTTTCCCCCAACAATCCTTTCTACCAACTGTACCAAGTTGTATGTGAAAGAATCGTAATTATCGAAAACTAATATTCGCATATTAATGATGAATTATAATTTATAAAATTGAAAAATCTACAAAAACATAGAAGTCCAAACTATATCTGTTCCGCACTTTTTATTGCTTGTTTCAATGCTCCCAATTTATTATTGACTTCCTGCAATTCCATTTCAGGTATAGATTTGGCTACTATGCCTGCTCCTGCCTGATAGTATAGATTATTGTTTTTGCTCAATATGGAACGAATCATAATGGCATGTTTGAAATTGCCGTTAAACCCAACAAAACCGAGCGTTCCTGCATAATAGCTACGGCTGTTTCTTTCTATTTTATCAATGAGTTGAATGGCTTTGTATTTGGGTGCGCCACTAAGTGTCCCTGCAGGAAAATTGTCCGCCAATAAGGTAAATGGATTAGCATTTTCACTAGTATTGCCACTAACCTCACTTACCAGATGCAATACATGCGAAAAGTGATGCACTTCCCTATAATAGTCCACATGCACTTCCGTACAATGACGGCTCACGTCATTTCTCGCCAAGTCAACAAGCATTGTATGTTCCGCAGTTTCTTTGGGGTCGTTTTGTAGTTTTTCGCCTAGAAGTCTGTCCTGTTCTTTATTGCCTGTTCGCTTATATGTTCCGGCAATGGGATGCACGACCGCTCTTCCATTGTGTACAATCAACTGCGATTCTGGACTAGAACCAAACAACTTGTAGCTTCCGTAATCGAAATAGAACATATACGGAGACGGGTTAATGCTGCGCAAAGTCCGATAAACATTGAAGTCGTCGCCTTTGAACCCTTGTTGGTATCTACGGCTCGGTACAATCTGGAAGACGTCTCCGCGTTTGCAACTGGCAATTCCTTTTTGCACCATGTCCAGGTAGGTTTCGTCCGTGACATTAGCAGTTTCGCCTCCTTCCAATTTGAAAGAACAGCTCGGAATATCCCTTCCCATCACAAAGGCTTCCACTTTTTCCAGTTCACTTTTCACGCCGGGAATGATATTTTCGCACAAGTACATTTCGGACTTGAAATGGTTGATGACCAAAACATATTGGTACAAACGGTAACGCACTAGAGGAATTTCACGTTGTGGGTCACTATTGAATGACGAGAGCGATAGTGTGTCAAAAAACTGCACGGCATTGTAGGACGCATACCCAAACAATCCTTGCGCTCTTGCCACAAATTCGTTGTCGGCAGGAGCGATTTCATAGCCTTTCATATAATTCCACAACAGATCTGGAACTTCTTGCCTATTAGTAATCTTGGTCAATATGGAATCCTGCAACGGATACTTGGTTTCTATAGTATCAACATCTCGCACTTCTATGCCGCCGATTGCCTGAATCCCAATCAAGGAAAAAGCATCTTCCGCAGAATGATAATCCGCACCCTCCAACATCACCGTATCGCGAAACTGGTCGCGCAGACGGAGGTAGATGGCAACAGGTGTCTGTATGTCGAAAAGGAGTTTCTTAAACTTGGTTTCTATCTTAGTCATTGTCAAAATATTCTGGTTTCATTAGGTAACAAAAAAAGCCCCGACGGTCTGTCGAGGCTTTTCATAAAATATGATATATGCTATGGCAACGCCACTACAAGCCCCGATTAGAGTTTGTGTGCCACCACCAAGAAATATTGTTTATGTTTTTGTTCATCGCAATGCGAATGTGAGGATTTATTTTTAATTGAACAAAAAAATTATAAAAACCTTCGACACTATTCTTTATGCTAATGCTTTCTTCTATTATTTTTTTTGATAACAGACCATAAGAATACTACAATAAGGAATATTATCAGCGCACCCAAATAACAATGCCAATAAGGAATGGGGTTAAATAAATGGAAGATTAAATAAAAAACAATTGCTCCTATTGCAGATAACCAAAATGTAATGGATAAGATTAATCGTACAAAAAAGAATATGTTGTTAAGACTCTGTTTTGATGGAAACAAAAGCATAAAAACAAAAGGAAATAATAAGGTTATCAATATCTGAACATAAACCGGCATCTACAATAATTAATTTGTAAAAGGCTTTGACCAATATTAATACCTCTTTCTACTCACTATAATTCAATTTGCAGAAAATAACACACACAACCACATGGATACCGTTTTTTTATCGCCAACCTAATTCTGGTGCTACATATTTCAATATAGAAGAAAGTACATGCACATTATAGTCCACTCCTAGTGTATTCGGTATGGTTAATAGCAAAGTATCAGCTTCTTGAATAGCCTCATCCTGCTCCAATTCTTTCACCAACTGTTCCGGTTCGGCTGCATAACTGCGACCAAAAATAGTACGTGTATTGTCTCCAATAAGCCCTATTTGATCAGTTCTGCTTGCTTCGTAACCAAAATACATTCTGTCTTGGTCATTTACCAATGCGAAAATCGAACGGCTCACGGAAACCCTTGGTTCTCCTGTATTTCCGGCATCTTTCCATGCTTGTTTGTATAGTCTGATTTGCTCTGCTTGCTGTACATGAAAAGGTTTACCGTTTTCATCGTCTTTCAATGTCGAACTTTGCAAGTGCATCTTATGTTGTGCTGCCCATATAGCCGTTGCGTTCGAGCCTGCACCCCACCAGATATCGTCTGCCAAGCCAACTGAAATAGGTTCTAATACGATCAATCCGGGAGGATTCGGAAACATAGGATTTGGATTGGGTTTCGCAAAACCATCACCTTTGAGCTTCTCTAAAAATTCCAATATATTCCTTCTCGCCATGTCAGCATCGGTCTCTCCATCTTTCGGTTCGTAACCAAAATAACGCCATCCATCAATTACTTGTTCGGGTGCACCTCTGCTCACACCCAATTGTAATCTTCCTCCAGAAATCAAGTCCGCCGCACTTGCGTCCTCCACCATATATAGCGGATTTTCATAACGCATATCAATGACGCCAGTACCTATTTCAATGGTTTTTGTCTTTGCTCCAATCGCAGCCAATAATGGAAATGGAGATGCTAATTGTTTGGCAAAATGATGCACCCGGAAATAGGCTCCGTCTATCCCGATTTCCTCTGCTGCTACCGCCAAATCAATAGACTGGAGTAATGTATCCGCTGCCGTTTTAGTACTGTATTGCGGATGGTCTGCCCAATGTCCGAATGATAAAAAACCTATTTTTTTCATTATTTCTCTTTTTTATTGCACAATCTTCCGCTTGCGAAATCATGCGAAAATAAATTTCCGATTTACAACACGCCTTTTGTGCTCGGTAAATAATTGCTCAAAGCATCGCGTTTCACTGCCATTCTTACTGCTTTCGCAAATGCCTTGAATATGGATTCGATTTTGTGGTGTTCGTTGTCGCCCCTACATTCTATATTGAGGTTACAATGTGCAGCATCACTGAAGGATTTGAAGAAATGGAAAAACATTTCAGTCGGCATCTCTCCTATTTTTTCACGATGAAATTCCGTGTTCCATACAATCCAGCTACGTCCACCAAAGTCAATCAGAGCCTTGGCTTCGGCATCATCCATTGGCAATGCAAATCCATAACGTTCCAATCCACGTTTGTCTTTCAGTAACACTGCGAACGCTTCACCCAAAGCGATGCCCGTATCTTCAATAGTGTGATGTTCGTCTACATGCAGGTCGCCGTTGACTTTTATAGTTAAATCCATTTTTCCATGACGTGCAATCTGATCCAGCATGTGGTCAAAGAAACCGATTCCTGTTTCAATATTGGACTGTCCGGTTCCATCCAGATTCAGGTCAATCGCAATCTTTGTTTCATTGGTATTTCGGTCGATATGAACCGTACGCTGTTTGAATTTTAAGAAACGATAAATCTCTGACCAATCCAACGATTGTAATGCAATCGAGGATTTTAAGGATTCAATATCATTGATTTCATCTGCACCTAATTCTGGGTCATTATTTAACCAAATTCCTTTTGCGCCAAGATTTTTGGCTAATTGGATATCGGTAATACGATCACCAATGACGAAAGAATTTTCTAAATCATATTCAGGGTTATCTATATACTTGGTAAGCAAACCAGTATTGGGCTTGCGCGTAGGAGCATTGTCTTTTGCAAAAGTCTGGTCAAATATGCATTCCGAAAAATGAACCCCTTCACTTTCCAAAGTCTTGACTATAAAATTCTGAACAGGCCAAAATGTATCTTCCGGAAAAGATTCCGTACCTAATCCGTCTTGATTGCTAATCATCACCAATTCAAATTCCAAATCCTTTGCAATCTGTGCGAGCCAATAAATAGCATTTGGATAAAAACTCAGTTTATCAAAACTGTCAATCTGATACGTTGGCGGTACTTCGTTGATAATAGTTCCGTCTCTATCGATAAACAAAACACTTTTCTTTATTACTGTATTTTCCATTTTTCAATAACTATTTTTCCAAATATTTTTCATGTTCGTTCGCGGGTTTCCAACCATATTTTGGTTCGAAATAATTCCACAAAACAGAAGATATCTTTCGCTGCATTTCCCATGCCTCGTTATCGACAACCCATCTTTTGTCTTGGTTGTTTTTTGTGGCAATATAAAACACATAGTCACCGTGCGGTGCATTGACCAATATCAGTTCCGAACGAGAATCATCGACCATTCCTTGCTTGGATGCAGTCTGTATATACGGAGGAATTTGTGATAGCGAAAAATTATCATAATAGACATGGCTCATTGTACGATACATGCTTTCACAAGCCGAAGGAGTCAATATTTTTTTCTGGAAAATGAGCTTGAGTAAAGTTGCCATTTCTCTTGGGGTCGTTTGTCCCCAACCGTATATTTTTCGAAATGATTCCCTATTGGTTCGGGAATTGTCGCGCGTATCATGTAGCCCAATATTTGCCATCACGTTATTGACCTTGTCACTACCACCGATGAGAGACTGTAACCATAAGGACGTAGTATTGTCACTATAGTCGATCATGAGCGCAGCAGCCGTGCCGATATCGGTTTTGGTACTGTCTTTAAAGAACTGCATCAAACCGGAACCTCCATATTTCAAGGAATCTTTATACAGTAATGGTTGGCTGAATTTGAGTTTGCCTGAATCTATCTGCGAGTATAGTGTCGTCAATATGGGAACTTTCACAATACTAGCCGTGGGAAATATAGTGTCAGCATTGATAGCGACGATTTTCCCTGTTTTCAGGTTTTCCACATAGACGCCAGCAGTTCCGTGGAATGAGTCCAATATTGGCTTGAGTTTCTTTTCTAGTTTAGTATCTATTTTTTGCGAAAAACTATAGTTGTAAAACAAACTCAATATTCCAATTGTCCATATAATTTTTCTCATTGTTTGACTAGTTGGTTTCCAATTTTGTATATGGCTTGAACCAGTTTTTGGATTTCCAAATCAGCAGCAAACCTCCTGCCATCAATAGGCACGCGATAATCTCCGCTTGTGTAGGATGAAATCAGAAAATATCATATTTCGTATTGACACGTATCTGTTCGATTAGTTAGCGTTCCAATCCGTTGACAAACAAATAGATTCCGAACAATTGCCCCGGAACCTTTATTTTCTTACGAATTGCCCATAGGAAAAAGAACAGTCCAATACAGACTATAATTTCGTATAGTGGCGTAGGGAAAACGCCATTTGGTAAATGATTGCAATAGTCATCCCATGTACAGTTGGGCATGGGAACGCCTTCTTTATTGACATTGTGCGGGTAATCATAGCTCCAAAAGCAGTCGGGCATCCAAGAAAAAGGTTTGGGATGCGTATTGACAATTCCCCAGTCTCCATCTCCCGCAACCTGACAACCAATACGACCCGTGCCGTACGACAGCATCAAACCGGGAGCGGCCACATCGGCAACTCTAATGAATGGCATGTTGTGTCTACGAAAATAAATCCAAAGGGAAATCGACGCAACAATCAACCCACCATAATAAGTCAACCCACTAGGCGAAAACAGATTGCCAATGGGGTCTTGTATAAAACGATTCCAGTTTTCTAAATTATCAAAAAACTTCGCACCTGCAAAACCTCCGACTGCGGAAATAATCACGATATCTCCCACCCTGTCGCTCGGCCAGATGCGGATGGTTTTTCTTTCGGGCTTGTCCAGTTTTGTTTTGTTTTTTTCTTTCCATTTTAGAAAAAGAAAAAGTAAACCGACTATAATACCACTAACAAAATTTCCATTGGACGAAAACAAAAATTCCTGTGGATTGGATAGAGCTCCCGGTGTCAAGAATATTCCCAATAACTTATAGCCCAACACGAACCCCAATATGAAATTGAGCACCAACTCAGTCATGGAAGCTGGTTCGCCAACCACGATTTCCTTGTCCTCGTAAGTAAACTGCCCCAATGCCTGCCGACGTTTGAATTCCTTTACCAAAGTCCAAGCACACAACAAAAACGAGATAGCCACGCACAAGCCGAACATATTGACGATCTTCAACGCAGGAAAATCAATATGAAAAAGGTCTTTTAGTAAATAATATAAATTAGGGTACATAATTTCTTAAATTGTCTTGGCATAAACGCCCGCAAATATGCGAATTTAACGGTAATTTTTGGGGATTGCTTTGTCAAAGCAAAAACAAAGACGCGACAGAAAAATAAATCAAAATGCCCGTTACGTCCACCAAGGTGGCAACAAAAGGTGCAGAAGACGCAGCAGGGTCAGCGCCCAAACGTTTCAATACAATCGGTAGCATAGAACCTGAAAACGTACCCCAAAGGACAATTCCCACTAGAGAAATGGCGACTGTTGCCGCAATCAAAACCCAATGAGGACCATAGATGTCATTAAACACGCCATGAGACATCAATATATGCCAAATCCATATTCGGATAAATCCAATCGTACCCAATATACTACCCAATATCAACCCACTCAGAAATTCCCTACGCATCACACGCCACCAGTCGGAAATCGTCACATCACCCACCGCCATCGCTTGAATAATCAAGGTTGAAGCCTGTGAGCCGCTATTGCCGCCACTGGACATTACCAGAGGTATAAACATGGCCAATATAGTTGCCTTGGCTATTTCGTCATTGAAATATGCCATCGCTGTAGCTGTCAACAATTCGCTGACAAACAATATAATCAGCCAACCTGCTCTTTTTTTGATTAATTGAAAAAACGGTGTATCCAGATACGGTTCATCCAGTGCTTCCGTACCTCCCATTTTTTGCATATCCTCACTGAATTCCTCGTTGGTCACCCAAAGGATATCGTCAATGGTCACGATACCAAGCAATATGTCATTGTCTCCGGTAACAGGAATCGCCACACGGTTATTTTTTTTGAAAACCTGACTCGCATGTTCCTGGTCGTCCGTTGCTTTTAGGGAAATAAACCGGTCATCAATAATATCGGCAATCAAGTCGTCCGGCGACGCCAATATAAGGTCTCTTATCCGCAAGTCATCTATTAGTTGCCCTTGTCTATTGATGACGTAGATAACATCTATTGTTTCCGAGTTTTTTCCAACTTTTCGAATAGTTTGGAAAGCATCTTTTACAGTGTCTTCTTCGTAAACGTACACATAGTCCGTCGTCATCAAACGACCAACGCTATCTTCTGGATAACCAAGCATTTTCAAGGTTATCTTGACCTCCGCAGGATCGAGCAGCTTTAGCAAATCCCGCAACTGGTCATTGGGAAGGTCTTCCAAAAACTCCGTACGGTCATCCGGAGGCAGGTCGTTTAACAGTTCGGCTTTTTTGAGGGGAGCCAATTCGGAAATAATCCGCTTCTGAACGGAGAAGTCAAGCATCTTAAATACGCTCGACGCTCGGTGCGTGGACATCGCAGAAACAATCTGACTTTCATAATCCGGAAATTCCTCAATCAGCTCAACGACATCGCTAATGTTCTGTTCGTTGAGAAACGAAGCGATTTCCAGTTTGTCCCCTTTGTCTACCAGGGTTTCGAACTGTTCTGCTAGAGATTGTGGTTCCAATTCGTATGTCATGCGCGCAATTTAGGTAATCCAGTTCAACTATATTCCCACGATTTAGGATTTTGTTTAACAATTAATATAAACAATATTCGTTTTGGTAAAAGTTGGATTTATCGTATTATAATTTATTGTTTAGATGAAAAGAATTAGCATTGGTTTATTGGCGGGTATTTTATCTTTATTTTTTCATTCTGACCTGAACGCTCAGTTTGAAGCAGCATCCAATGACCACGATGATCTTCCGTATTATTTCGGTTTGACATTTGGATACAACAATTCTTTTTTGCACACGGTGAGAAATGCCAATTTTTATAATGACGGAAATGTTTTTCGGCACGTAGAACCCAAAGGAAGCGGTGGTATCGAGCTGGGACTGATGGGGACATTGAAATTAGCGGATCATTGGGAATTACGAACCGTTCCAAAATTAATTATTGGCGGCTCCAAGTCCCTGACTTATTATTATAAAGACGGAATGGCTCCGCTTGGCACAAATCAAGGCAACACGTTGGACAATAGTGCAGGATATTCGGAAAGCATGAAACTGCCGCAAACACTGATTTCCGTTCCATTGCATGTAAAATTTTCTTCTGACCGTATCAATAATGTCAGAGCATATATATTTGCCGGACCGAAATACGATTTCAACCTTTCTGCAAACGGAGAGGAATACACTAAAGAACGGGAACTTGGAGGTAATCCTGCACCGCAGTTCAGAAAAAGTAGTTTTGGCATTGAGGGAGGAATAGGTGTACATATTTATCTACCATTTGCAACAATCTCACCGGAAATTAGAATGGGAACATCCTTGCAAAATGATTATATAAGGGATATGGGCAATCCTTATTCTGCTGCATTTAACAGTATGAAACAACGAATGTTATCGTTCTCCATCAATATAGAACAATAGCATTGGCTTTTTCGGCGTGGTATTTGTAAAAACTTTCTATTGTATTAAAATCTGAAACGTGCATTTACACTCACGAGCAATCAAAATATTTGCTTTAGGTCTTTGTTTTTTTATAACTTCGCGTGCATTTAGCCAGACTTTTTGGGAGAAATCCCATATTGGAGTTGGTTTTGGTGCGATGAAATATATGGGTGATATACCTCGCCCCTTTACCAAATTTGCCATTCAGGGATCTTATACTTATGAATTGACCGATCATATCAATATACGTGGTCAGGCTTTCTTTGGTTCTCTTGGAGCGAGCGACAATCCAAGTATTGTCAATCCGGCAATGGACAGACCACATCCTTTTGAAACTAGAATACAGGAAGCCAGTATATTGGGCGAATACAACCTATTAAATATGAACGATGGAAAAAAGTGGACGCCTTATGGATTTATAGGTATTGGCTTTTTTCATTTTACTCCTTACTATACACAATATGATGCAGCCACAAATAGATATAATGACTATGGCTATCCCATCACTTCCTCCAAAAAATTGAATATTCCTTTTGGAGGAGGATTTAAATATGCATTGACAGACAATATTCGCCTTTTTGCAGAAGGAAGTTTTCGATATACAACGACTGACGAAATCGATGGCTATGTCCCAACGATGTATCCAGGATACACAAGAGCAAAAGCCAATGACTATTTTTACTCTCTGATGCTGGGTGTGACATTTCGTTTGGGTGGGGATTACAGTCGTAAGGATGGAGGTTCGGGCTCGGGTAAAAGCAAATTCAGCGACAGGAAGTGTCCTCCAGTGTATTAATGGTTCACGAAAAATGCTATAGAGAAAAGTCTGCGTAGTTTCTGTACAAATATTTTTTCTTATATTTTGGACATGAATTAATCCAAATAGAACTTTACTTTTGCGGTTTATTTCATTGTCATTAAAATATTCAAAATAAATCGTGTTGTTATCTAAGATTAAAAACTTGCCTGTTCTAGCTATTCTCACAGTTTTGTGTCTTTCATCCGAAAAAGGTTTCAGCCAGAATTTTTGGGGAAAATCTCATGTCGGTGTCGGTGTCGGTGCCTTGAGTTACTCAGGAGATATTTTGAATCCCAAAACAAAATTGGCTCTACAGGGTAACTATACTTACGAGTTGACTGATCATTTCAATGTACGAGGACAGTTATCTTTTGGCAATATTGGAGCAACCGATGCATCTGCCCCTAATTATTCCAGTCCTGCAAATCCACTATATGCCAGACCACATCCATTCAAATCCAAAATCCAGGATGTAAGTCTATTGGTCGAATATAATCTGCTCAATATGAATGGAGGCAGCAAGTGGACGCCTTATATTTTTTCAGGTGTAGGATTCTTTCACTATGTACCTTATGACACTCGTAATAACACCGTATACTACGCAACGGACAAACGTAATAAATTGAATATCCCATTCGGAGGTGGTATCAAATATGGCTTGACTGACAATATACGTCTGAACTTGGAAACCAATATACGCCATGCAACTACTAATGATTTGGATGGTTACAATCCTCCCAACGAAGGGAAAGATTGGTTCTATACCGTCACGCTAGGTGTAAGTTTCCGTTTAGGAGGTGACTATAGCAGTAATAAATCCGGAGGTAGTGGCAAGAACCGAACTAATCGAAAGAACTGCCCTCCGGTTTACCTTTAAGATTTTACTATTCATGAAAATACCCGAGATTGGATTTCAATCTCGGGTATTTTGTTTATTCACAGTCTTAAAAACTATGCCTCCTGCAAAAATGGATATTTATAATCTGTAGGCGGATTGAAAGTTTCCTTTACACTACGTGCACTTAGCCATCTGTAAAGATTTAATTTACTACCAGCTTTATCGTTCGTTCCAGATGCTCTTGCCCCGCCAAAAGGTTGTTGTCCAACGACTGCTCCGGTTGGTTTGTCGTTGATATAAAAATTACCGGCAGCGTTACGTAATTTCTTGCTAACCAGATCGACAATTTTTCTGTCATTTGAAATGATGGAGCCAGTCAAAGCGTAAGGAGATGTGCTGTCGACCAATTCGATTGTTTTTTCAAAATCTTGGTCGTCATACACGTAAACCGTCAATACTGGACCAAAAATTTCTTCTTTGATAGTTACATAATCGCTCTTTAATGCCTTGATAACAGTGGGTTCTATGAAATAACCTTCTGATTTGTCATAGTTGCCACCAACTAGAATTTCAGCATCTGGAGAAGATTTTGCTCCGTCAATATATTTTGCGATTTTATCAAAACTGACTTCGCTTATCACGGCATTGATAAAATTGGTAAAATCTTCGACAGTGCCCATTTTGAACGTTTTTACCATTGCCACCAATTTGTCCAAAATTTCGTTTGCCAAACTAGCTGGTAAATAAGCACGGGA
>JAATFC010000324.1 GCA_015655435.1 Chitinophagales bacterium
AAAAAATAAAATATTGGTATTTAAATCATTGCTCGATTTAGACAAGATTTCTATTAGCCAAATATGTTCTTCTACTGGATTAAGTGCTCCCACTACATTAGCGACCGTTGCCGAATTGGTCAAAAAAGGATGGATAGAAAAAAAGGGACTAGGCGTAAACAACGGAGGAGGAAGACGCCCCGAACTATACGGACTGGCAAAAGATTTATTTTACATACTATGTATTGACATTGAATTGTTTATGGTTAAAATAACCATCTATGACAATACATTAATACCAATTGATGAAATTCATAGAATACCTTACACGCTATCAAAGAATAGAGAAAGTTTCACAGAAATATTAGACAAAGCTATCGAGATATTAAAATTATCCAATATACCTATGGAAAAATTGATTGGAGCCAGCCTATGTCTACCAGGATTAACAAACCCTAAAATTGGAGAAAATTTTGGCTATTTAACCGGAAATAATGAACATCAGACCATACAAGAATATTGCTCCCAATACATGAAAATACCATCTATCATACAAAATGATGTAAACGCGGCCTCCTTAGGTGAATTAAGAGGAGGAAAAGCAAAAAATAAGAAAAACGCACTGGTTCTATTAATGGATTGGGGGGTCGGACTAGGTATCATTATGGACGGAAGAGTGCAAGAAGGGGCATCTGGTTATTCCGGAGAAATCGGCCATATATCTCTTGAAAATAACGGAGCATTATGCTATTGTGGCAAACGCGGTTGCCTAGAAACAATTGCCTCCGGAATGGCTCTTTCTAAAATGGCTAGAGAAGGGATCGAAATGGGACAAAATACGCTCCTACAGAATCTTGTAGATAGTAAAAATGAAAGGATTGACCCTTTCGTGATTGTGTCCGCCGCGAACAAGGGAGACCTATTTTCAATAAAACTTCTATCGCAAATAGGGGACACCATGGGAAAAATAATTTCCACACTCATTCAAATATTCAATCCAGAGTTAATTATATTAGAAGGAAAAATTGCTGGAGCGGGAGAATACATAACCATCCCTATGCTACAATCCATCAATACATATTGCATGTTACAAATAAGAGAAAAAACAGAAATTATATCTTCTGATTTAGGAGAATATGCCAATCTCCTGGGATGTGCGGCAAAAGGAATTTCCCATTTCTTCACGAGAGAAATATTGGACATGGGTAATTCAACACAGCTTTCTTCCTGACCGAAATATACTTTCAATTAATTTTGTATATCCAGACTAATTTTTCATCTTGCCTACCTTTTCTGGAAATAATCCAATTCCTCTTCAAAATTCAGATAGGGATACTTCTTTGACAACTCAACACATTGTAAATAGTGCTTATGCAAAAACGATTTGTGCTGCTCGGATTCGGGGTTAAAGGGTTTATGCTTTTTTGCAAGGCATATTTTATGCATTGTCTCTGACAACTCAATAGTTTCAGGAGTCATGCAGGATTCTTTGAAACGCTCCAATACGTATGACGTTCCCGCATAATTGGGATGAACCAAATCAATATCGTAAAAACGATAATCACGCAAAACGTCCACCATTATCTCATAGGCAGGAAAATAATGGATTCTGTAAAACTTATCTACTAGATGATGAACCGTTTCCAATAGTCTTGCTTTGCTACGATTATTCTCCACAATACCGTCCTTGATATGGCGCACCGGACTGACAGTGAGCATCACTTGTATCTCAGGATTGAAACGAAACAATCTATATAGCATAAGGTCGAAAGCCTGTATATTGGACTCTATAGTGTTGAGTTGCCTATTAAAATTCTTTGCAGGAACTTTGTGACAGTTAGCGACCACTTGATTATTCTCAGTCAGTCTGTACACATAGGAAGTTCCTAATGTCAATATCAACCATTTTGCTTTTTTCAAAAAATCATGTCCGTTTTTTATGGACATGTTCATTTTTTCTACTACAGTTTTTTTATCCAAACCACTAAATCGACTGTGAAATCTCCAGTGATGCCATACTCCGTCTTGTTGAAAAAGTTCAGATTCGTCAATATAGTTTTTCTCCATCAAGTCAATTACGCTCCTAGACAATGTCTCAGGATCAAATACAATGCCGTAAGAATTTTGGAGAACATTGAATTTATCTTCTTCCAAAAACTTTCCAATATGCTCCGTGAAACATGAACCCATCAATAAGATATTGTCTTCATATCTAATACTTGGCTCTAATCGCTGAATATGTATGGGTATCTGAAACTGCATTTTATACAAAGTCTAAAATCAAAAGTTAAAAGTAAAAATGGTCTTATGCCGAAGATCAAAAAAGCATAATTGTATTTGTAATTTTCAATTTACAACTATAAAAATAATAGCCCTGAAAATTCAAGGCTATTATTTTTATTTTCTGATTTTTACTTCATTAGATATCTAATTTGGCATAGCGCGCATTTTCCTCGATAAACTGGCGGCGCGGTGCTACTTCGTCTCCCATCAGCATGCTAAATACATAGTCTGCACTCGCGGCACTTTCTAGTGTCACCTGTTTCAATGTACGTTTAGATGGATCCATAGTCGTCTGCCACAACTGTTCGGCATTCATTTCACCCAAACCTTTATATCGCTGAACGCTTACGCTATCATCTTTACCTTTTCCTATTTTGGCAACCAACTCTTTACGTTGCTCTTCGTTATAAGCATATTCCTGTTCCTTTCCTTTTTTTACCAGATACAAAGGAGGTTGTGCGAGGAACACGTGTCCCAATTCCAATAAGGTTTTCATGTAGCGGTAGATGAACGTCAATATCAAAGTTGCGATGTGGCTACCATCCACGTCCGCATCGGTCATGATGATTAACTTATGGTATCTTATTTTAGTAGTGTTCAACGCTTTGGGATCCTCGGGAGTTCCGATAGTCACACCCATTGCGGCGAACATATTGCGGATTTCCTCATTTTCATAAATCTTATGTTCCATCGCTTTTTCCACATTCAGAATCTTACCACGCAGCGGCATAATAGCCTGTGTCATACGGTCGCGACCTTGCTTGGCTGTACCACCTGCCGAATCCCCTTCCACAAGGAAAAGTTCGCATTTTTCAGGGTCACGTTCACTACAGTCCGCAAGTTTACCAGGCAAACCGCTTCCACTCAAAGCACTTTTACGCTGGATTTTTTCACGGGCATTTTTGGCTGCCACGCGCGCCTGTGCCGCCAATATGACTTTGCTGATGATGTTGCGTGCATCCTTTGGATTTTCTTCCAAAAAGTTTTCCAAAGCACGGGCAACTGTAGTCTGCACGACGCCGCTTACCTCGTTGTTCCCGAGCTTGGTTTTTGTCTGTCCTTCGAACTGAGGTTCGGGAACTTTTACCGAAATAATGGCACTCAGACCTTCACGGAAATCATCTCCTTCAATCTGGACTTTCGCTTTTTCAAATAATTTTTCCTTGTCGCCATATCCTTTAAATACGCGCGTCAAGGCCTGACGGAAACCCGTTACATGTGTACCGCCTTCTATTGTGTTGATATTGTTGACGTAGGAATAAATATGTTCCTTGAAATCATCGTTGTAAATCAGCGCAACTTCCACCATAACGTTAGTGGATTCGTCATAACCCTCCACGTATAAAACATTGGGAATCAATGGCGCGCGATTGGCCGTTTCATCCAACATTTTGATATATTCGGTAATGCCGCCTTCACTGTAAAAAGTTTCCGAAAAAGCAATACCCGTTTCAGGATCTTTTTCCCGCAAATCGTTGAGCGTAATACTGATTTTCCTATTCAGGTAAGCCAACTCACGTAAACGGTTTTCTAGAATAGACCTTTTGTAAACAGTCGTCAGGTTAAAAATACTCGCGTCCGGCCAGAAATGAACCGTCGTTCCTGTTTTGTCCGAAACACCGATTTCCCTTACGGCATATTGGGGAATACCGATTTTGTATTCCTGTTCAAACGTTTTGCCTTCACGATTGACGACTACATGAAAATCGGAGCTCAATGCGTTGACGCAACTTACACCGACACCATGCAACCCACCGGAAACCTTGTATGTATTTTTGTCAAATTTACCACCGGCATGCAACACGGTCATAACGACTTCCAAAGCGCTTTTGTTCTCTTTCGTATTGATTCCCGTTGGGATGCCTCGACCGTCATCCTCTACGATAATAGAATTGTCCTCGCAGATGGTAACAACGATGTTTTTACAATAACCAGCCAACGCCTCGTCAATAGAGTTGTCTACGACTTCGTAAACCAGATGATGCAAACCCTTTTCACCAATATCCCCAATATACATTGCGGGCCTTTTACGCACCGCCTCCAAACCTTCCAGAACCTGGATACTATCCGCACCATAACCACCTTGGTTAGCGGCTGTATTTTCGTTCAAATTTTCTTGACTCATATTAAATTTTGTGGAATGTACGTTATGCGCACAGACATGCGAAGTTAATGTTTTTTGAGCAGTAATACAAGTGGTTTTCAATGCGTTTTGTCCACATAAAACAGCTATTTACACCCATTTATACGAAAAAAATGTCCTTTGCAACTTATAACTTACAACTCAAAACTTATAACCTCCCATCTTTGCCTTTTAGCCAACATTAAGTAGGTTTGCACTTTCAACAATTCCAAGCATGGCTACAATATCACTTGAGGGACTTTCCGATTTTTTACTGCCAATCGACACACTGCGTTTGTCGGGCGACGAAGGCTTCCGGCAAACACAGTTGGGAAAACACATATTGGCAAATGAAGGCGAATTGCCGCTTTTAGACGATGTGGACCTCATATTGATTGGCTGCGGGGATTCCCGTGGTGCTTTTGGGCCAAAAATAGACGACGAAACTCCAAATGCCATACGCGAACAGTTCTACCGTCTCTACCAATGGCACGACGATGTAAAAGTTGCCGACCTAGGCAATGTACAGTCCGGGCTTACCATGCAGGACACTTATGCTGCATTGAGCTCCGTATTGAAAGAAATAATCCCTTCAGGAAAAAAAGTAATCATATTGGGCGGTAGCCATGACTTGACAACAGCCCAATACGAAGCATATGCATCGCTAAATAAAATTGTCGAAGCCGTGTGCGTCGATGCGCGTATCGACATGGACATGGACAGCCCATTGCCAATTGACAATTTTCTTTTGCCGTTGTTCACACGCGAACCCAATTTTCTCAAACAGTATAACCATATTGGATTCCAGAGCTATCTCGTGCATCCCGGCATGTTGCAGACCATCGACAAATTGGGATTTGACTGTTTTCGTGTCGGAAAAGTGAAAGAGAAAATAGACGAAATGGAACCCATCATCAGAGCTTCGGATATGATGAGTTTTGATATTGCAGCGATAGAGCACGCTCATGCACCCGCCAATACATTTACGCCCAATGGATTCAACGGAGAGGAAGCCTGCTCGCTAATGCAGTACGCCGGACTTTCATCCAAAATTTCCACTATTGGCATTTACGGATACAAGCAGGACGAAGACCAACACAGCATGACTGCCAAGCAGATTAGCCACATGCTCTGGTACATTATGGACGGCATCCACCAGAGCAAGGAAGAACAGCCAATATCCAACAAAGACCACTACAACGAGTTCCATTTATGTTTTGCGGAAATGGATTCCAAATTTCTGCAAAGCAAAATAACAGGACGTTGGTGGATGGAAGTTCCGCATTCCGGCTACGTACCTTGCAGCAAAAACGACTACATACAGGCCGCAAACAACGAAATACCCGAAAGATGGTTTAGGGCA
>JAATFC010000220.1 GCA_015655435.1 Chitinophagales bacterium
CTTTTTGGCTGAGTTTTACAAGTTCAATTGGCTCTATATTAAGTTGAAACAAATGATTCAAGCCAAACCCAATACCGTTTTCCAATGCAGCGGAAGAGGAAAGTCCAGCTCCCAAAGGGATATCTCCACCAAATACGCAGTTAAATCCTTTTATAGTATAGTTGTGTTTTTTCAGTTGCTCCACGACACCCAATATATAGTCTGACCACTCCCCTGTTTTTTTCAATTCATTTATATTGGACGAATGTGAATTATTAAAATCAAGAGAAACAAGTTCAATATTGTCATCTTCTCTAGCCGAAAAAGCAAAATAGATAGCTTTGTCAATAGCTGCCGGCAATACGAAACCTTTGTTATAGTCCGTATGTTCGCCAATAAGGTTGATACGTCCCGGAGACTTTACCAATACAGGCTTTCCTGAAAATTTTTCGTTGAAAATTTGTTTTATTTTTTCAATAACAGATATCACGGTTGATTTTTTACTTGGTTTAATTATTAGTCGATGCTCTATACACTGGCTTGACTACTATATTTTTTTGCTCAAATCTTGTAGCATTTGTTTTGTCCTGCAAAATATCCAAAAGCAATTGCATAGCTTGTTTTCCCATCAATTCTGTTTGTTGGTCCATCGTGGAAAGCGATGGCGTTATGTATTTTCCAAAAAGTTCATTGGCAAATCCAATGATACCAACCTGTTCGGGAATTTTTATATTGGCAGCTTTCAATGCGTTAATGGCACCCAGTGCAGTGTAGTCTTCCACCGCAAAAATTGCATCTGGCATCAGATCATTTTTCAACCATTCACTAACTGCATTTTCTCCGGATTCTATCGAAACATTTCCTTCAATAAACCATTCTTCCTGGAACCTTATTTTTGCCTCGCTTAATGCTGCTTTGTAACCCTGGTAACGCTTTTGGAAGATTGGAAGGTGTTGCGGACCTCCAATATGGAAGATATTGCGATAGCCTTGCTCAATCAGATGTGCAGTAGCCTCCATCGCTCCCTGAAAATCGTTGTTGACGACACAAGGAATGTCTTCGTTATTGCCAACACGGTCAAACAAAACAACCGGAGTTCCTTCTTCCAATGCATGATGGAAATGCAAATCGTCTTTGGTCTCCTTGGTCAAGGAAGCCAATATCCCGTCTACTTTTAACGCCAATAGCGTTTCTATTCCTTTGCGTTCTTTTTCCTCCGACTCTTCCGTCTGAATCAACAACAAGCTGTAACCGTGGTCGCGCGCTATTTTGTCAATACCATGTACTATAGAACCAAAAAACGAGATATTCGCACTCGGTATCAACACGCCGATTACATAAGATTTCCCGCTACGCAAAGACGTTGCGATACGGTTGTTACGATAACCCATTTTTTTTGCCGCTGCCGCGACTTTGTCTTTCATTTCCTGACTGATGGACGGATGGTTGCTCAACGCACGGGACACAGTAGCCCTCGTAGTCTGCAAGGAATCCGCGATATCTTGGAGCGTAATTTGTTTTTTCATCAGCCTTTATTGCGTAATCGATTACACAAATATAATATTTTGCTCATAATAATTTTATTTAAACAGAAACAAATTCTTGGCGACTATATTGGCAAAAGTAGCTATTGCAGAGCGCAAAAAATAGTTGTAAAGCAATGGTTTGCGTGATTAATTCGTATTTTATTTAGTATTCATTAAAATATTTAATGCCGTCAAACGCCTATTTTTGCCGAAAATATAATCGAATGATGAACGAAACTTTTTTGAGCCATTTGCAAAACACACTTGCACAAATCAAGGAAGATGGCTTGTATAAGACAGAACGTATCATTACATCCTCTCAGAGTGCTGAAATAGAGGCTAATGGAAAAAAACTTTTGAACTTTTGTGCCAACAACTATCTTGGCCTTTCTAATAACCCCGGCGTAATTAAGGCTGCTCAGGACATCATGGACACACATGGTTACGGCATGTCTTCTGTACGGTTTATCTGCGGTACGCAGGACATTCACAAAAATCTGGAAAAGAAGATTTCTGATTTTCTCGGAATGGAAGACACTATACTATATGCAGCAGCATTTGACGCGAATGGCGGAGTTTTCGAACCGTTGTTTACGGAAGAAGACGCAATCATTTCGGACGAGTTGAACCACGCTTCCATTATTGACGGTGTCCGTCTGTGCAAGGCAGCACGTTATCGCTATAAGAACAATAACATGGAAGACTTGGAAACGCAGTTAAAAGCGGCTTCCGAGAAAAACCATCGTTTCAAAATCATCGTTACGGACGGCGTATTTTCCATGGACGGAATTGTTGCCAACTTAAAAGGCGTTTGCGATTTGGCGGATAAATACAATGCGTTGGTTATGGTGGACGATTCGCACGCAACCGGATTTATTGGAAAAACTGGTCGTGGCACACATGAAGCCAACGATGTAATGGGCAGGGTTGATATCATAACTTCTACGCTAGGTAAAGCCTTAGGTGGCGCATTGGGCGGTTTTACTTCCGGAAAAAAAGAAGTCATCGATATGCTGCGTCAGCGTTCACGTCCTTATTTGTTTTCCAATTCTTTGGCTCCGGGTATTGTGGGTGCAGCGACGTATGTATTGGATTTGATTACAAAAGATACTTCTTTGCGTGACAAGGTCATGGCAAATGCCGATTATTTCCGTACCAATATGAAAGCAAAAGGTTTCGATATTCCAGACGGTGATGCCGCAATTGTACCCGTTATGTTGTACGATGCAAAACTGTCCCAGAAAATGGCAAACAAACTGATGGACGAAGGCGTGTATGTTATCGGGTTTTTCTATCCTGTCGTACCAAAAGACAAAGCGCGAATCCGCGTGCAGCTTTCCGCTGCGCACACGCAAGCGCATCTGGACAAGACCATTGCTGCTTTTGAAAAAGTGGGCAAAGAACTAGGAGTTATCTAAGCTATACAAAATATAAAAGAGTCGTTCCGCAATATGGACGGCTCTTTTTGATAAATACATTTCTATAAACAAAACAAAGAGAACGCATGTTCCCTTTTTAAAATCAATTATTTTTTGAAAATGGAAACTGTCACCGGACGCATTTTAATTACAGGGGCTTTAGGTCAGATTGGCACGGAACTAAGTGCAAAACTTTCCGAAATCTATGGGAAAGACAACGTAATTGCTACCGACATTCGTGAAGAACACGACAACAATCCTGCTGGCTATTATGAAGTGTTGGACGTAATGGATTTGGAAAAAGCAAAATCCATCATTGAAAAGTACAATATAAAAATTGTTTACCACCTTGCATCCCTTCTCTCCGGAACCGCTGAAAAAAATCCTCAGTTGGCATGGAAGCTCAATATCGACCCATTGTTGTTTTTTCTAAATCTCGCCAAAGACAAAACCATCGACCAGATATTTTGGCCGAGCAGCATCGCGGTTTTCGGGCGTGAGATTCCTAAACAAAATGTTGGTCAGGAAGTGCCGTTAAATCCGTCAACTGTTTACGGTATTACTAAATTGGCAGGCGAAAAATGGTGCGAATATTATTTTAATAAATACGGCGTTGATGTGCGCAGCGTGCGCTATCCGGGTTTGATTTCATGGAAAGCTCCTGCTGGCGGCGGTACGACCGACTATGCAGTAGAAATCTATTATAAAGCAATCGAAGATGGAAAATATACCAGCTTCATCAGCGAAAATACGGCAATGCCGATGATGTATATGGACGATGCCATCGACGCAACGCTACAACTGATGCACGCGCCCAAAGAAACACTGACTGTGCATACGTCCTACAATCTTGGTGGAATGTCTTTCGCTCCGAAGGAACTGGCAGCATCCATACAAAAGGAAATACCAGATTTTCAGATTAACTACGAACCTGATTTCCGTCAGGCAATCGCCGACTCTTGGCCTTCCAGTATCGAAGATACTGTCGCTAAAAAAGACTGGAATTTGTCCTATAGATTTGACATGGATGCCATGACAAAGGATATGTTGAAAAACCTAAAAGTCAAACTCGGTAAGTAAAGTGTTCGATATTATACTATAATCCAGCCGTCCAAGAAAAATATCTTGGACGGCTTTTTTGTATTGGGCATCATTAAAAGTCTCCTATTGACAACTTTGCGGAGAAATATATGAGAATTGATGGTTTATTTTTCATAAACTTTTTTATCTTCACTAAAAATATGCACTATGAAAAAACAAAAATTAATTATTGCTGTATTGATTGTTTTGGTTACTGTATTGGCATTTGGAGGCTATAAAATGGGACAGAAAATGGCTATAGCCGATAAGCAGGAAGCTGCGATTCGACACTAATCAAGAGCCATTATCCAAAAAACGTAAATTCCGCCTTATCCCTTCATATTTGGAGCGTTTCAACGGTGAATGCCTGAAAATCTTTTTGAACTCTTCCTCAGTCATTTCTTCCCAGTCCTTGGTTCTGAAGTGTAATATTTCCGGGATCGGGGTAAATTGTTGTTCGATGTGGGGTTTTGAAAATCGATTCCATGGACAAACATCCTGACAGGTATCGCACCCGAACATCCAGTTGTCAAATTTCCCTTTGTAGTTTTCCGGAATTAGGTTCGCTTTTAGCTCAATTGTAAAGTAGCTGATGCACTTGCTGCCGTCCACGATCTTGTTTGGAAGGATTGCGTCTGTCGGGCAAGCGTCAATACAGCGTGTGCACGAACCGCAAAAATCCTTGACCATCGGAGTGTCGTAAGCCAACTCAATATCGACAATCAAAGTAGCAATAAAGAAAAACGAACCTCCCTCCTTGTTGATGACCATTCCGTTTTTTCCTTGCCAACCGATGCCTGTTTTTTCCGCCCAAGCGCGTTCCAATACGGGAGCGGAATCCACAAATCCCCTACCCTCGACTGCTCCGAATTGTTCGGATATTTTATTTAAGAATAACTTTAATTGACTTCTTATAACTTCATGATAATCATAACCATAAGCATATTTTGAAACTTTAATTTCCTGTTGATTGGATGTTTGAGTTGGGTAGTAATTTTTCAAAAAAGTAATGACGGACTTTGCGCCCGGAACGAGTTTTCGTGGGTAAATGCGTAGGTCAAAATGGTTTTCCATGTAGCTCATCTGACCGTGCATACCTTGATTGAGCCATTTTTCCAAGCGTGCAGCTTCTTTATCCAGTTGCTCGGCTTTGGCAATACCGCAATGATCAAATCCCGATTGCAGAGCCAACTGTTTAATCCATATACTGCGTTTTTCGATATCCATCGCGTCAAAATTAATCCATTCGTTTCTTACGGCTGAAAGAATGTATTTTTGCCCATATTTTTATGGTCATGGTTATGAAAAAAGTTATTCCGCTCCTATTGCTCGCTTGTCTCTTTTTTTCGTGTGCACAGCAAGCGCAATATGAGCCAGCTCAGGATTCGATGGACGCAGGACGACAGTTTATTGATGGTTGTCTGAAAGGCGAGTTCAAAAGAGCCAATTTTTACATGATTCCCGACGTGACCAATACGGACGAACTGAAAAAGATGCAGACGGCATATGACCTTAAAGATGCAGATTACCGCGTCCAATATAGACAGGCATCTATACTGATAGACCATGAAGAAACGTTGAACGATTCCATTCGCGTGATCTACTATAAAAATTCTTTTGACAAAATTCCTCACAAGGTAAAAGTCATCAACCGCGACAAACAATGGTTGGTCGACCTGAAATATACTTTTGACGGAAATCTCTGATTTTCCTAATTTTGCCAAACAAACAAGGGAAATGGTGTCTTCCCTACCAAACTGTCCAGCCCATGGCAAGACTGATGGCGCCTACAATTAATCAAAATGTCATCACAAAAATGGCAACTAAATTATTGTAGGTATATGAAATCAAATTGGTTAGCTAAACAGACAGGGCTACTACTCGCAACAGTTATCTCTTCCGCTTTTATTGGTGCTGTTATTGCCTTTTTCCTATGGTTATTGGAAAGGGTAACGGAATACCGTAACGCACATACTTATCTACTTTGGGGTTTGCCAATAGCCGGTATTGCTATCTATCTCGCCTACCAGAAATGGGGAAAAGTGAGTGCCAAAGGCAATAACCTCATCATTGATGCCGTCAATCGGAAAGATGTATCGATTCCGTGGTTAATGACACCGTTAGTGTTGTTAGGGACGATTGTAACGCATCTTTTTGGAGGTTCTGCCGGTCGCGAAGGAACTGCCGTACAAATTGGCGGTAGCATTGCAGAACAAACAGGGAAACTGTTTGGTATTAATGAAGAACTACGCAAAATCCTTTTGATTTCGGGTATAGCAGCGGGTTTCAGTGCCGTGTTCGGTACGCCTATAACCGGAGCTTTATTTTCGATGGAGGTATTGGTTATTGGTAAGATGCAGTACAAAGGAGTTCTCCATGCCCTAATAGCCTCATTTGTCGCCAATACAGTATGCTTGCTTTTTCCGATTCACCATACTCATTATCAAATCAGTTCGATTGTAGCGCCACATGACTGGAATGTTCTTCTTTTCTTAAAAATTGCGCTGGCTGGAATTCTTTTTGGCACGGTTGCCAATCTGTTTTCCATTTTCATTTATGTGTTCAAACTAGGTTATAAGGCAATGGGCTTAAAACCCTGGTTAGTTCCTATTGTTGGAGCGGTTGCAATAATGCTGTTGGCGCAGGTCGTGGGCTACGATTATCTTGGACTGGGAGTCAATCCTAACTTTTCAGGTGCAGCAAGCCTTACGGGTGCATTCCATGACGGAGGCGTAACGGATTGGAGTTGGCTGTGGAAGCTGCTCTTTACGACGATTACGTTAAGTGCTGGGTTCAAAGGAGGAGAAGTGACTCCCTTGTTTTTTATCGGTGCGGCATTGGGCAATGTTTTGGGTGTGATATTTCATCTGCCAGTTGATGTGATGGCGGGATTGGGATTCATCGCTGTGTTTGCAGGAGCGACCAATACGCCATTGGCTTGTAGTTTTATGGGACTGGAACTGTTCGGAAGCCAATATATGCCTTTTTATATTACTGTTTGTTTTATTGCATTTTACAGTAATGGTTTGGGCGGTATCTACGAATCTCAATTGATTACAGGTCGGAAGTCTTTCTTCTTCTTCAATACAAAAGAAAAAAGTCTGGAAACGTATGGTCATCAGGGACGCCTTTACCTTGCAAGAAAATACAAACAGCTCAGGGAAAAGTATCTGTAATGGATGCTATACATTTGTAATCAATAAAGCATAATAACACTACTGTATGAGAAGGTTGCATTCCCATTGTTCTCTGATTTTAATATTGTTATTGATTAGCTGTAATACGAAAAAAGACGTAGCACTTTCATCGCATGAAGATGTATATGCTGCTGGTCATGAAAACTTTAAGGCTACAATATGGAAAAATGACTCTGCAATATTGTTGGCAAATAGTACAGGATCTTTTAGCTTTATTAATGATATTGTCATCATAAATGACAATATATATGCTTGTGGATATGGAACAGCCAAAGACGAAAAAACATATATCGCCAAATATTGGAAGGATGGCATTGAAACTAATCTTACTGATGGCAAAAGTAATGCTTATGCAACGGGCATAGTACTAGATGGAAACGATGTTTACGTTGCTGGAGTGGAAACAGTGCCAATTGGAAATGAAAATTATCGAAATGTGGCTAAGTATTGGAAAAACGGAGTTGCTGTTTTACTATCAGACAATACAGTTAGTGCCCAGACGGGAGATATCCTCTTGAATAACAACGATGTGTATGTAAGCGGTGTAATTGTTAAAGATGACGAAAAAGCAAATTTAAAGGATACGGTATATCCTTGCTATTGGAAAAATGGAAACCTTATTTCTCTTACCGGAACTAATTTTTCCAATACATCATTTTCCACAACAAGTAAACTTTATCAAGCCAAAAATGAAATTTATGCAATGTGGACAGTGGTCGATGATAATCTAAATTGCAAAACCAGCTACTCTAAGAATTTTGGCAATCCAGTAGTCGTTCAGAGTGAACAAGTTTTTACTTATGGACGAGCATTTACGGTTTCAGATAACGGAGATCTTTTTATTGCATCTAAAACAAGTGATTTAACCCACAATAGAGAAACTCTCCAATATTGGAAAAACGGTAATTATTTTCCAATATTGGATGATAAAATAGTTTCTGATGCTAGTTCTATAACAGTATCTGGAAATGACGTGTACATTGGTGGTCAATACGGCTACAAACCGTGCTATTGGAAGAACGGCACTTTAATAGTGCTAGGTTCTGATAAAAATATTCAATCAAGTCTAACGGTGGGTAATGTCCAGAAGGTTGTAGTAGTTAAGAAATAGCGTCCCTATCCCAGCACCTCATATTCATTCAACTTATCCAAATCCAATATTGTTGTTTTTCCGTCTGAGCTTTCGTGAAACATGGTTACGAACTTAGCATTGGGGATGATTTCGTCAGCAATATAAGACGTTCGTTTCATTACATTGTTGGCATAGATATCGTCAAAACCATGTAGGGAAACGTAGATTTCCAAATCAGCCTGCTTCATGTCACTCCACTCCATATCGTGTAGTGGGCTATTATCGTCAAGAGGATGCACCACAGTCCAGTTCATCATCAGGTTGTCAATACGGCTTCTTTCGAGGTCGAGTTGATAAAATTTGTACGCTACTTTTCCGTTTTCGTTCAGCTTGAAACTTTCAGTTACCCTGATTGAAACATCCGTGAGCGTATGTTTGTTTTTGAATGACCCAATACGAAACATCAATGCTTCCTGACCTTGGTATGGAGCTATCACCATATTTTCGCTGAAAACCACATGTGCTTTAGGTCTTGAAAAACGACCATACATGACACCCGTTGCAACCGCAAAAGAAGAAAATCCCGTCACAGCTTCCAAGGTCGCTATTGTATTGGCCGCATTGCCTGTTGGGTTAATCCTACCGTAACCAACAGTAGTGAAGGTTTCCGCACTGAAAAAAAACACCTCAAGAAATCTATTGGAAAATGTCTTGCTGATAAATCCTTCCAATTCGTTCATCCCAAAAAGCGAATACAACAAGGTAAAAAAGACATTGATAACCAAGTAAAAGAAAAGCATTGTCAACGCAAATCTCCAAGTCGGCATGCTCAGCAACCAATTATAAAGACTCCACCGATGCCAAAAAGGAACCCCTCTTTTGACTATATTGAAAGAACCGTCTTTGTTGATAAACCGTCCTCCTATATCTTGTGATTTGTCGCTGAAACCTGTGTTTTCATTAGTTTTCAAAGACTTATTGAGATGTCGTAATGTTGGCATTCTTCAAGGTATATATTCAAAAAAATGGTATTGTGTTTTGCCGGAAAGTTGCACACGTATATAGACTTGACAGTGGGTCAAAGGTTTATATTGGACAGATCCAGATGGTTGTTTTTAGCAAAAGAAAGTCCCGCTCTAATTGAGCGAGACTTTCCTATATGTTGGACTTCTTTTATTAAGAAAACTAATCTTCGT
Organism: Chitinophagales bacterium; assembly: GCA_015655435.1. GTDB lineage: Bacteria > Bacteroidota > Bacteroidia > Chitinophagales > Chitinophagaceae > Rhizosphaericola. The sequence goes on from JAATFC010000220.1 coordinate 9,469, forward strand.
CCTCTACTTTTACTTTTCCTTTGTTCTTCGCCATTACTTCTTCAGCAATATTGTTAGGAGCTGGAGTATAGTGAGAAAATTCCATGGTAGACGATGCACGACCGGAAGACAAAGAGCGCAATTGCGTAACGTAACCAAACATTTCGCTCAATGGAACTTTTGCCTTGATGACCTGTGCATTGTTACGGCTGTCCATACCTTCCATCATACCACGACGACGGTTAAGGTCACCAGTAACATCACCCATGTATTGGTCAGGAGTTGTAACCTCTACTTTCATGATAGGTTCCAACAAAGTAGGTTTAGCTTTTGCACCAGCATGGCGGAAACCAGCTTTAGCAGCCAATTCGAATGACATCGCATCGGAGTCAACTGGGTGGAAGCCACCGTCAAATACACGGATTTTCATGTTGTTGACAGGGAAACCAGCCAATACACCGGAGCTCATTGCTGTTTCGAAACCTTTCTGGATGGCAGGTACAAATTCACGAGGAATTGATCCACCAAACAAGTCGTTGACAAACTGGTAAGATTTTCCTTCGTTTTCTTTCAACCATTCTTCGTCAGCAGGTCCGATTTCAAACTGGATGTCTGCGTATTTACCACGACCACCGGTTTGTTTCTTCAATGTTTCACGGTGAGAGATAGTATTGCCGAATGCTTCTTTGTAGGCAACCTGAGGAGCACCTTGGTTTACTTCCACTTTAAATTCGCGTTTCATACGATCCAAAATGATTTCCAAGTGCAATTCACCCATACCACGCAAAATTGTCTGACCGGTATCTTCATCCGTATTTACACGAAGTGTTGGATCTTCTTCAACTAATTTGGCGATAGCCATACCCATTTTATCTACGTCCGCTTGAGTTTTAGGCTCAATGGCGATAGCGATAACGGGTTCTGGGATGAACATATTTTCCAATACGATTGGGAATTTTTCGTCGCAAAGCGTATCACC
>JAATFC010000119.1 GCA_015655435.1 Chitinophagales bacterium
CAAAAAGCAATGATGATGGTTTCGGACAACTGGGCATTCCAATGGGATTGGAATATTCCGATGACTGACTTGACCAATATCATTGAAAACGCTTTGAAAAATGGTTATACCGTAACGTGGGGTTCAGATGTATCCGAAGCTTATTTCAGTTGGCCTAACGGAGTGGCTTATGTTCCGACAAATGCCTTGACTCTTAATGCTAAGAGAATGACTCAAGCAGACAAAAATGCGTTGTTTGACGGGCCGAAAGACGAGCTGGCTATTACTCCCGAATTGCGTCAGGCAGCCGTTGAAAACGGTACAACGACGGATGACCACGGTATGCACATCGTAGGCATTTCCAAAGACCAAAACGGTAAAGAATACTATATCGTCAAAAACTCTTGGGGAACTACCAACGAATACAAAGGTTTCCTTCGCGTATCCAAAGCGTATGTCCAATATAAAACGACTTCTATATTGGTCAACAAAAAAGGACTTCCTTCCGATATCAAGAAGAAAATTGGATTGTAATTTTTCAGTCTAATTAAGTTAAATTATAAAGCCTCGGTCATTATTGACCGAGGCTTTATTGTTATATCAATATTGTTTTTTCGTATGGCTCTCGTAATATTTAAATGAGATTTCTCGCTCATTCCTCACTCGAAATGACGCTCTTGATTTCGCAAAATACTTTAAGTTTTCATTGTTCTAGTATCTTAGGTCGGACGCAACCTCAATTCAAATAGTTTTGTTATGAACTTGTAATTCATTCTTTGAGGTTAAGAAGCTAATGGCAATGTGGGGTAATACGATTTTATGAATGAGGAATTTTTTTGAGTCCAAATGAGATGAAACAGAATACTTTATACCAATAGAAAACGGTCAAGAATATACATCCTTGACCGTTTTCTATTATATTTTAAGAATATCAGATTCTTATCTTCTGCTTCTTCTTGGAGCACTGAACTGATTACCGGAACCAGCTCCTGCGTCACCCTGAACCGAACCGTAGTGTGTCATGGCACATCTGAAACCAATCATCGCACTACTTTGGTTTTCATCCAAGAAACGTCGTGTGCCAGGACTCAACCAATAAGGCATGTCGGCCCAGCTACCACCTTTGTAGACTCTGGCTGTGTTGTTGACCAATGTAGTCTGTCCGTAAGCGTAAAAATCTCCGCTGATGCTATCTCCATCCATAAAGTCTGCAGCTTTGGGGCTGCCATAGTTCCTTCTACCGTTTCTGACGGAATCTGGTTCCAATTGGTATTGTAGGCGACCCATGCTGTCGGTGACTGCTTGTCCGTTTTGGATGACAGGTACTTTAAATTCGTTACCTCTGTATGTGTTCATGTCGTTGGCGTCCAAACTTGTATTTTGACGATAAACGTCTGCTACCCATTCGCTTACGTTACCAGCCATATTATAAAGCCCGTAACCATTAGGAGAAAATGCATCTATCGGACCTGGCGTTGCTGCGTTATCGTTCAAGCCACCGGCAACACCCATATAGTCACCATTACCTCTTTTGAAGTTGGCCATGAACTCACCTTGCTTTTTACCTTTTTTGGTAACACGCATTCCGTCAAAGCCATCATTTTTCCAAGGGTACATTTGCTTGTCGGCAACTGTTTCATCTCCACGGACTTTTTTGTTTTTGCTAGGTTTGATATTGTTGTCAATCAATCCAAGTGCTGCATATTCCCATTCGGCTTCTGTTGGAAGTCGGTAATCGGGGAACAGTATACCATCAGAAAACTGGACAGAGTTACGTGGTTTTCCTTGCGCGTCCAGTAATTTCGAATTTTTATTGCCTTTGGTAGGTACTGCGGGTTGACCTGCATATGCGCCAGCCAGATAAGACTGCGTATTGAATGATTCCTTTCCGCCGCCGCCCATTTCGGTTTTGATGACGTTTTTGTTTTGGTAACCGGATTTTATCAAGGCATTTTCATTTACCCTGTCCGTACGCCAAATGCAATAATCGTGAGCCTGTTTCCATGTTACGCCGACAACCGGATAGTTGTTGTAGCTTGGATGGCGAAAATAATATTCAACATATGGTTCGTTGTATGCCAATTCGCTTCTCCAAACCAACGTGTCAGGCTTTGCAGACTGTATGATATTGGGAGAATTGGAAAAAGCATTTTCCATCCAGTGAATATACTCTCGATAGGCTAAGTTGGACACTTCGTATCTGTC
>JAATFC010000204.1 GCA_015655435.1 Chitinophagales bacterium
GCTGCCACAAATCCGATGGCAAGATGCGCACCGCTACCGCCACGCACCTTTTTGCTGGCGATAATTGCCCCGATCATTGTCAATATAATAACGGAAAACGGCGTTGCTTGCCGGCGATAAAATTCTATTTCAAAGGTATTGAGGTCCTCGCCACCTCTTTGCCGTTCCAATTCTACCTGACGCTGGAGTTCCGGAGTGGTCATTTTATTCTGCGCGTATTCGTCCACTTTGAGGTCGGTAGGTTTGAAAGTGAACTTCATGTAACGCTCCGGTGTCAGCTTGACCGTTTCTTTTAGACCGTTTATTGTTCTTTCAAAAATATTTTCGAGTTTCCATTTATGCTTGGCCGTATCCCAACGGATGGTCTGAGCCCTCAAATTGTAGTCCATTGAATCGTGCTTAATACGATACATATAAAAAGGTCCGCCGCTTTTGGATGCCGTGTCAAAATTCCTAATACCGGCATAGCTAAACGAGTCAATACGGTAATATAGGTTAGGGCGCTTGTCCAACAGCTTGTCATAACTGGAATTGCCGTGCACATACACATCGTTGAAATAAGCGACCTTAATGTCTGCCTTGGGGATGACGTAGCTATTCATATAGTACAATGCACCTGCCAGCACAATACTCGTCAGGAAAAAAGGGCGCAGAAAACGCGTGAAGCTCGTCCCGCTTGCCAATATAGCGATAATCTCAACCCTACCTGCCATCTTGGAAGTAAAGAAAATAACGGCAATAAACACGAAAAGCGGAAACAAAAGTGCAACGATATGCGGCACAAATGCGATGTAATAATTCATCACAATCTGCTGAAAATTCCAACCGCTTTTAACGAAATCGTCTGTCTTTTCGCCGACATCTATTACCACCGATATGATGGAAAAAAGAAAAATCGCGAAGAAAAAGGTGGAAAGGTATTTTTTGACGATGTACCAATCTAAAATCTTCATATTGAGACTTCCCGTTTAGGAACGGTAAAAGTAAGGAAATACACGTTGTGGAATTGCAAATTTTGGGGAATATGTCTTGGGGACAATACGAGTTCCCGTCTTCGTTGGTATTTTAACTAAACAAACAATGCACAACATCTTGTTAGAGCAATAGCTGCTAAAGAATGGTTACTCAACCTCAATCTTACAGTTAATCCATTCCGCATCCAGTTCCGCATTGTTCTTTTTGTAAAAAAGAATGGCCGGTTCGTTCCATTCCAATACTTGCCATTGGATGAAAGGAAGATTTTTTTCTTTTGCTTCCTGTTTCAATACGTTCAACAGTTGCTGCCCAATACCGAAACGACGATACGCTTCCGTGACGACAATATCTTCGAGATACATCGTCTGTCCTTTCCATGTAGAATAACGAATATAGTAGATGGCAATCGCGACGATTTTCTTTTCCGAATTTTCCGCGACAAAACCCCACCAAACAGGATTTTCTCCAAAACCGCTTTCTTCAAAATGTGCCAAGGTTACGGTAACCTCCTGTGGTGCTTTTTCGAACAAGGCTAGTTCGCGTATTAATTCCAGCATCTGTATGCAGTCTTCTTTAACTGCATGACGTATAACAAATTTTTCTTCTTGATTCATTATTTGTAAAAATAGTATACTACTGGCCAGCAAGCGAAACCCTAATCTGCACCCCGGCAGATGTCGTAGTCATTGGCGATGTAGTGGATATGTAAGGAATCACTCTTTGTTGGTCGAAATAGAGTTTCAGGTTGATACGGTTATTCAATATATAGTCGATGGACGGTGAAATAGAAATAACTTTTTGGCCGCCCGTACTATACGAACTCGACTGGTCCAATACGCTGTTATATTGCAAGTCGTTCCTAAACGCCAAGTCCAAAGAAACATTCAAATCATTGCCCTGTCTAGCTTTGCCGCTTCCAGGAAGGAAAGTCAGATTAGCATTGCGCTTTCTCCAGCTACCTCCAATTGTGAACTGCGTACTATTGACTTCGCTCACTTGATAGTCTGTAAGACTCAAACTCAGGGTTCTGCTTTTTGCATATTGAAAACGGATATTGTTCTGGCTTGTAGTCGTCATATCCAATCCTATCAATGGCTGAAAAGCTTCCGTAATCGTGATATTGGGAATCATGTAAAACGGAATGAAATTGCCCGTGGTTGGATTGATAAATCCAGGTGTGCTCAAGTGCAACGGATCGTAATAGTTCAACGCGCTCGTGAAACTATTCATTCCCAAATTACCATTATACGCATGCGAAAAAGTGATATTGGAAAACACGGAAGCCAATGCAGGTATGTTGGTCAACCCAGAATACGTTACGCGCCAGTTCGGTAACGGAAACATTTTACCCAAAGGATTCGTCTTTACAGATTTAAAACTTTCTTCCACCAACGGAATCGAGTTGGGGTCTTTTCCCGAATAGGCAGCGATAAACGCCGGAATCAATACATCCTGTGCATATTGCCCATAACCATTGGCATAGTTGCCAGTCGAGCCTTGTGAATATGGATTCAGCGCACCTAGTCTTTTCGAAATGACAGAACGGAAATTGGAAAAATTTTGGAATAGTTGCGAAGCTTCATTTTGGTTATGCTTGCTGAACATGGTTTTCAACGAAATATAAGACATATTGAAACCGCCTGCAGCATACGGACTCAAATGCAAAAATGTACCATTTCCAACCGTGTCTTTGAACAATTCATTGTATTGTTGTGAAAATGATTTTTGTATAGTTATATCAATATTCAAGTTTTTCAACGGTTGTAGTTGCGCTGTGATATTGATAGTCTGTGTATAGCTCTGCGTAAAAACCTGATTGAACAAAGAGTCTTTGGACAATAGCCCCTTTGACGCCATGTTGTCCATCCATGCACTTGTTGGTTGTTTTCCAAACAACGCATAACCCAATCCCGGACTATTGGTTTTCCAATTGTTTCCAAAATTATCAGGCGAACTCATAACACCCGGCACACGACTATTATAGCCACTGTTATATTGGATATTGACATGTTTAATCAACGTCAATATCTGCGCACCTGTTTTTACAAAACCATTGACCTGATATTGTTTCAATATCGCTCTTTCCGCTTTCTGCGCACGACGGATAGCACGTCGTAATTCACGCCATTTTTTTAAAGCCAATCTTTTTTCCGCACCACGCAAACCATGCACTACGGAATCGCGCGGAGGCAACTGCATATGCGCTGTATCGCTAATGCCTTTCGGAACGGCATCTTTCGGGATGTTGCCGTTTGGCATATTGATGTTTTGCGACGAGCCGGCATCTTCATTTGCTTTTCGCAAAAACGCAGATTTGTTGTATAGTCTTGTAAAATCAATATCAGCCTGCAAAGTTCCCTGTCGACCATTCTCGATAATATTTCCCAAATCTCGCGCCAACAGATTTGCCGCAATCCAGTTGTAGCTTGTTGAGAAATTGTACTGTGCTTTTATCCAATCCGTCAACGGCAATTTGTCCAGAGGAAGATTATAACTCAATACGGAACGCTGTTGGAATGTAATCGTACGACCACCTTTCCAGAAATTTTTCCAAACGGAATCCCTTTTTGCTTTTGTGTCCAAAGCACCATAAGGCTCGTCTATCACGGAATTATTGATGGCAGAATAATCCAGGTTCAGGCTTTTGGATAATTGCCAACGCAGATTATAGTAGCGGTCCATCAGGAAATACTTGTCGTAGGTCGTATCAGTCGGCAATGTCACATAGTTGCTGCCACTTAATATAATGGAACGCGGTCTGTACACACCCATTTGTCGGTCAATATTGACCCTGAAACTCATCAGCGATGGGATTGGATTGATATTGAAATCTCTTAGCAATGCCAACCACGGTGATTTGTTTTTAAATAAATTGCGGAAAGGATAATAATAATGGTCCTGCCCGTTGAAAGTATAGCCAAATCCTCCTTGCTGTCTGGTAATACTGTTTCCCTCCACGGTCGGGCTTGACTGTACGATACTACTATAAGAATAGCTGAAATCGAAATTGCTCAGGCTCCACAATTTAGGTTTAGCGGACATCCGTCCAAAACGCACATTGGAGAAATTGAACATTTTAGTAGTGGACTGATCCAATGCTACTTTTCTGATGGAATCCTTCGCAGCTTTGGAACCCGCCATTGCCATCTTGGTTTTGTATAGTACGTCCTGATCGTAAGGGTCATATTTAGGTGTGAAAACCGTCCTGTTGATACTTGCGTAAACAGGAATCGAAAAGCCCATTTTTTGCGGGAATAGTTTTCCTACATTCAAGCTGGTAGAGGCATCCAACTGTACCATGCTCGACATTGCTCTCTCGTTCGTACTTTGGTCTATGCTTCCCCAACCCGCACTATAAGTGTTTCCCGAAACGGACAACATCCCCAAATCTGCCAACTGCATATCCACTCTTCCCAATGCAGCCCAACCACCTTTGTTGTCAATATTGGAAAGCCTCAACTCGTCCACCCACATTTCCGTACTCAACGCATCGGCGGTATTGGGGTTTTCAATACCAATCAAGTAGCCCGTTACGGCAGCCAAATTCGGATTTCCCAATACGGACATAATCTGACCGGAACTGGAGGTTTCGCGATAGATTTTGGAAGGAGATTGTCCCGTATTGTTTCGACGAAGTTTCAACTGTACCAAATCCTGCATGACAAGATTCAATTCGTTGGCAACAGGCCATATTTGTTCGGGTGAGGCTGCTGCCGACGGCGCAGTAATATGTAGTGGAATTTTTATTTCATAATAATTATTCAGATAGTCCTGTCCGATACGGATGACCGCATTCAGTTCGTTATCGGCAATTGCTCTCTGTCCATTGACCGACTCTGCGTGAATCCACATATTCATCTGACCGTAACGGCGCAAGTCCATGTTCATCCCTTTGATAACCGCGCGCGCATCGCCTTTCTGAAGGCTGGTAACCTTCAACGACATGGATTGCTCATTTTGCAACACATTGACGCCATTGTTCGCCAAAGACTGAATCCTGTCTACGCCCGGAGGCATTTTGTACGGTATCGGTAAGCGTCCACTATTGTCTTCCAGATTGACGGAAGAAACGCCAAAGCTCGTAATGGAAGTCGTCGGCAAAGATGTATAGCTGCCCGTTGTGTCCAAATAATACGTAAAACTGCGCCACTGGTTTTTTATCAGATTCAAACGCGCAAAACGCATAGTGACCGAATCCTCAAATCCCGTCATGTACATGCGGATAAAACGAATGGATTTGAAATCGGAAATAGAACCCACTTTGCTGTTGTAATTTTTTACCGGAATACGGAACAAATACCAGCTTTCCGTAGCCGAACTATCATTTGCCAATTTTGGCGTAATGATTCGCTTGTCCACAATATAACCGTCGCCAATCTGCATATTAGGTTTCATGTTCAGGTCATATTCGAAATAGTCCTCACTTTCGTTAAGCGTGTTGTCTCCGTTCAAATCCTCGTTGTCCGGATACATCGTTGCCGCAGGCGAAAAAGTCGTCGTGCTGGTTGCGACCGCCGAGTTGCCTTGTGGATTGTTGTAGTTTTTGTATCGAGTTAATAAATTACTATTGGCCTGGTCAAATTTTGAATCTCGATACCATGTATAGTTGTCATTGGAAGGGTCTTCCCACGCCATTTGGTAAAAAGGAGAATTGGTTCCGAACATGCTCGCAATTGTCGCCAGATAGCTTTGGCGTTTACGTTTTTCACCCTCGTCGTTCAATCCATCCAGACCTACATCCTGCAATGGTCGGTCGGAAGCTGTATTGCTAAACGCGTTGGTTAACTGTATTGGATTCAACGGAGCTTTACCCCAAGTCGTTGTGCTGTCTTCCACGGAAAGAGCGGAGGGCGTGGAAAGTCCATTTTCGTAAAAATGTTTTCCGTCTTTCAATATATCCTCGCTGACATTTCCCAAGTTGAAAACCAGTTTTCCTCCCGTACTTGTCGGTTTGTACAAAAACGGATCCTGTACCCAAAACTCAATATATTCAATGTTCTGCGTTTCAAAATCCGTTTGCGGAATGGCACGCATCAAACCGCCCCATTTTGTTTTAGGTGTTTTGAACCGACCGTTATTGTCTAAGTCATTCGGTGAGGCGTTGTAGTTGTATGGACCTCTTTCCGTAGGATAATAAGAAACGTCAAACGTGGTCAACTGCGTTGTCGATGTCGTTGTGCTCTGCTCGGGAAACAATTCCTGATTGTAAACAGCACGCGTACGCAAATCACTCAATGCAGAAAGATTGTGCCGCAAAGGATTATTCGAATTGCTTTTGTCCTGCAATACAGCTTCGATATTGTACCAAGCCAATTTTGCCCTATTGTTATTGTATGCGAGCGAGTCCATCAATGTCGCTTCCGGAAACAGACCGTTGCCTGACGGCGTGGAAGCCAATGCCCAGGATGTCAAAGGATAACGCAAATCAAATCCGCTACTTGCACTTTCAAAATTGTCAATATAAACCGATGCTTGTCGTCCTGCTCCAATCTGTGAGGGTTGTCCGGGTTTCAACATTGCAGCCTCGCCATAAGCATTGATGGTGCTCATGGTTTTGGAAGAATAATTGGGCAGTTTGTTTAGAAGACGCGTCAGCCCCGGCAATTCGGATTTGTAATTGAAATCCAAGCCATACATCGTATTATTGATGGGGTCTTCGCCGTAAAATGTTTGTGTGGTATAGGGGCGCTCGGTCAGTTTTTCCATCGTCGCACCCAACGACAGATTCTTATTGGCAATATAATCCAAACGCAATCCCATGAAACTGCGCTGCATCGTCGTCGTCGTATTGTTTTCAAACTGGACATTGATAGGCTGTCCGGATGATGCAATACCCTGATTCAACATCTGCAAAGTCCCGCTCGAATAGTCGATGGTATAATCCACATTTTCTATCAAAGGCTGGCCGCCGGCCGTAACTACGACCGAACCCTGCGGTATATTGACGGCACCCAAAGAAATAGTGGAAGTGGACGAACCTTTCACCGTTCCCATCAATGCGTATCGGTTTTTGTTGGTATATGTTTGCGCGATAGACTTGATACTGTCGTACAAAGCGGTGTAAACATATTTTTGGGAAATGGATGGGTCCACGCCATTGTATGCCAATGAATCTAGGTCGTAACCAAATGGCTCCAATACAGGAAAAATGATTCTTCCTTGTTGCGGCAATATGGTAAAGCCATTCAAGTAATCGAAATTACCGTCCGGCTGCGGATTGCCCAATGTGTTAAGTCTGTCCGCATTGACAACACTCAATATCGCCTGACCAGAAGTGCTGGGAGACGATTCGGGAAGTGCACGATTCGTCGCACCGGAAACATCTTTATAGTGAACACTTAACCGGAAACTGCTACTGTCCACTTGCGAAACGTCCAACGTGTACACGTTTTTCATCATCAGTTTCCATGTAGGCAGGTCAATCCTTTGGGAAGTTGCTTTCAACAGTTTCAGGAACAATACTTTTTGAATACCGGAAGTAGAATCCAACGCAACATCGGAGGCAAACTCCCCGACTTGGTATGTGCGACCATTGTAAGTATATTGGTAAGCTACACCCAATACATCGTCGGACTGCAACTGCGAATTCAACGAAACGAAACCAATAGACGGGTTGAATGTGTAGTCCGTTCCTTGTGTCAACTGACGTGCATACACTTTTTCAAAATCCTGTACCGGAACCAGTCCCTGCGACTGTAAAAAAGTAGAAGCCAGCGCACCGTTGCGCGCCATGGTACTATTGGTTATTTTATTGTAGATGTCATTGTTGCCATTGTCCGGAAGGTCGCTCAGCCCAACGGAATGGATATTGCCGTTGTATGGTTTTGACTCGCCCAAGTCCATCATTCCGACAACGTTTCTGGCGTTGGTCGTCGTTCCTGTCCTATTGGTCACCCACACTTCCATTCGGGTAATATTGACCTGACTGCGCGTAACCGGCAGGTTGGCCATATTGTAATTAAATTTACTTCTAAAATATTGCCCCAATAGGAAATTTCGGTTTTCGTCGTAATCGTCCAGCATCTTGTTAATCGTCTGCGATACACCGCCCGACTGCAAAACAAGGGACTGTTTTTGCGAACGGCTAGTGGCAACCGCCGCCGTTACGAAGAGTTTTCCAAACTGTAATTTGGCTTTGACACCCATCAGGTTTTGGATGCTGCTCATCAATGCGCCTTTCGTCTGAAAGGACATATTGCCCGCTTCGATTGATTTCAATATCTCATCGTCACGTCCATTGTAGCGAAGCTTGATTTGGTTTTCGTAGTCAAATGTGGACTGCGAATTCCAGCTAATCGGCAAGGTCATCTTGTCGCCAATCTCCGCCATCGCGTTGAAGTTGATATTGGCATCCATGTCAAATCCGCCCGTTCTTCGAGCATTTTCGGAAAGAGTCGGATTGTTGACGTATTGACCTTGGTAACCTATTTTCAGGTCGATGTTTCCCTGCGGGCGGATGTCCACTAGTTTGCCTGATTTGGTAACGCCGAAGGTCCTATTGAAAAAACTTTCCGCAATTCGCGGTTTGGGACGTTTCTGTTTGAGATTGAGTAGATCCAACGCCCTGGATTTGTCACTGAAATACTGGTCTTCCTGCGCGCGCGACTGCAATTGCACTAATTGGCTGAGTGTCAGTTCCGTCGGCATCCGATAATAGACGTCTCCTATTTTTTCAAAAAGAACATATTGGCCCGAAATAGAGTCAAACTCTACCCTTCTCGTCAACAAACTTGTGTCCCGAATGTCAAATGGATTGCGGCTGGTATTGAACAAAAAATCGCCACGCCTGTCCCGAATGGGATAAGGAAGGCAGTCCTTGCTCTGACTCCATGACAAGATGGGAGCCAGCAGGCAAAAAACTATTATTAAAAAAGAAAAATGTTTCTTGTTGAACAACGCTGATAAGAATTAGCATTCCCTCACAGATATTTAGTCCTCATTCAGATAAACAAGAATAAATCTCCTATCGGGAAAATAACCACAACATCAATAACGGAATATTAACGTTTTAATTATACCCTTTCCAAAAAGAAACTTGTTTTGGAAGAATAGTTTAAAGATTTTTCAA
>JAATFC010000350.1 GCA_015655435.1 Chitinophagales bacterium
GATGAAGTGATTGTCGTTTCGGAGCGTCCTCCGGTCATGATGAAGAACGACACGATTGAGTTCAACGCTAATGCTTTCAAAACTTTGCCTAATGCCTTGGTTGAAGATTTATTGAAAAAACTACCCGGCGTACGTGTTGATGCTAATGGAAACATTACGGTAAATGGAAAACCTGTCAATAAAATATTAGTAGATGGCAAGTCTTTCTTTGGTAACGACCCCAAGATGGCAACCCGAAACCTACCTGCCAATGCAATTGATAAAGTACAAGTCGTAGACGATAAGGAACAGGCATTGCTGAATGGTGACAACAATACCAATAATGTTGGCAAAGTTGTCAATATCACATTGAAAAAAGGATTTAAAAAAGGTGCATTTGGTAAGTTGTATGCAGGGGGAGGAACGAAGGATAGATATGAGTTGGGAGGAATTGTCAATGCGTTTCGTGACACGTTGCAGGTCAGTATATTGGGCTATTCTAACAACCTCAATCGTCCCGGATTTAGCTATGGAGAACTGATGAATGCTGGTGGGCTGCAAAGGAGCAATTCCAATAGGAATAGCAATTCCACCTCAACATGGGGTGGTTCTAATGGTAGCTCTATCATGATTAACGGAGTCAACTTCGGTGGAAGTCCTGATTTTGGATTGGCAACGAGTAATGGTGCGGGTTTCAATATCAACCACGCACCCGACAAGAAAAAATCATTTTACCTACAATACTATTTTGGAGAAGTAAGAAAAACAAACCAATCGACCAATCTTACAAGACTATACAATGTTGACACCATTATTGAAAACCAAAAAATAGGCGATAACTTAACCAAAAACTATGGACACAATATAGGAGCTGGGATGAAGTTGAATCCAGACTCGCTCACGACTATCAATTTCAATGCATCCTATACTATTGGTTTGCAAAGAGAGAATGCCAATAGTCTCATCACGAGTGACAACAATATATTGGGAGCACTCAGTAAGGGAAATATTGGTCAATACAATCGTGTGGACAACTACAATTATTCCCATTCTTTTTACTTGATTAGAAAAGGAAAGAATAACCCCAAAAAGAATCTCATCATCAGCAATACGTTCAATACGGGGATGTTGAATACTAATAACCAAACCAATTCCCAACTTCAATATCTCTATCCCACAGCTTACGATAGTATACTGAATCAGTTGCGAACTATCAGATTGCCGTCCACGTCCACAGTTTTTAATGTTATTCTCCGTGAACCGATAGCTAAAAACCTTTATCTGCGCTTCAACAATAGATTTAGATATAACTATGTGAGCAACTATACCAATACCAATCAAGCGTTGACTGCCGACGGTGCGTACGATATATTCAATCCTAATCTAAGCAATTCGTTCAGAAGGAGCAAGCATGATTTTACTTTTTACCAAGGAATATTGTATGAGAACAAAGGATTTTCTGTCAATCCATATATTGGTGAATTGATATTGAATTCCAATGTGGACGTAGCTTCTATTGACGGTCATCTTCGTCAAAACGTACGAAAATTGGTGCCGAGCATGCATATTACATATAAGGATTTTTCGTTGGATTATAGCCGCGACTATGTACTGCCGGAATTTACGTACCTGCTTCCTGTATTGGACAACAGTAATCCGTACAATGTAACGAATGGTAATCCGTACCTCAAATTGTCCAAACAGGATGAAATAAATCTTAACGCTAATTTCAACGACCAAAAAAACAATTTCAATGTTTGGTTTTGGGCTTCTGTTTCCCGTACGGACAATGATATCATACAAGCTGTAACCGTTGATAATGCAGGTGTACAGACGACTATGCCTATTAATGCTGATGGGTCAAAAGCCTTCCGAACCAATTATAACATTGACAAGGATATCAAGTTGGGAGAAAAGACAAAACTGACGCTTTCCATCGGAGGTTATCATGAGTTTAGTAGAGGCAAAATGTTGTACAACGGTGAGGAAAGTTGGCAGACGACTGCGAGTTTCAGTAACTGGTCGGGTATTCATTTCAATTTCAATGATATAGTTGAGTGGGACAACAGTTACAATCCATATTTCAACTATACAAAATATACAAGTAGCAATTTTAAGCGATTCAATATTTCATCCCAAAATCTGTCATCCGGTTTTGTAGTACGCTATCCAAAGCATATCATATTTGAGACGAACATGAACTATACTTACAATAGCAGTCTCAATAGCGGCAATAAAAATTTGTGGCGATGGACGGCGGCTGTTAATTTCACTTTCTTGAAAGATGAACGCGGTGTATTGAAATTAAGTGCTTACGACTTGCTGAACCAGAACAAGCGTTCCGTGCAGATCTATGCTGCGCAAAATATGTGGTACAGAACTACCGGAACGATGATGCCGCAATATTTCATGGCAACATTTACTTACAATATCCGTCAGGTCGGAGGCAAAAAGCAAAAAGTGGGTGGCAGCTTGTTTCATATGTAAGATATAGTTGATGTTTTAACAGTTATTGGACGTAACTTTAAAGCAAAAACATTTTGTCTATGAAATACCTTTTTATACTATTAGGAACATTACTGTTCTCGGAAATATCGAATGCCCAAAGCGATACGAATACTTTTTATCGGGAAAAGGATAAAGTTCGGCTTTATACTCCTGATGAATTTCGAAGTCTTGTTTTCGTCGATAGTATTAAATCAAGTAAAAGCCAGATGCTAACCGATAATGTTATCATGGATAGTAGTATTGAGAATGGAAGGAATGTTGTTGTTTTTGACAAAAAATATTCTTTTAAAGGTTCGGGTAGTACTATGCGGATTGGCTTGGATAAAGCATATGTACTCAAAGACCAACAATTCCCAAAATTCAAGATAAAAGACATAAGTGGTAAAACTTATAGTTTGGATGATTTCAAAGGTAAACCGACACTTATCAATTTTTGGTTCCATACCTGTGGGCCTTGTAAGGCAGAAATACCAACGTTAAACAAGATTATGGAAACGTACGGTGACAAGGTCAATTTTGTTGCATTGACTTATGACCGCAAAGACTTGATACAGCCAATATTAGATCAACGCCCGTTCAATTTTATTCAGTTAATCGATGCAGGGGATTTGGTGAACAAACTAGGTCTTAAAGCCGCTCCCAAAAATTTATTCCTTGACAGAAAAGGCGTCATTAGACAAGTATATGACGGAGTTGATTTGGTTTATAATCAAGAAAGAGAGCGTATTGAAATTGGCGACGGAACGTCCATAAAGAATATGTTGGATAGACTACTGGATGAACAGTAGTTTTGCATGTGATGGAAGTAGCTGCCGATCGATATTTTTTGCTTTACAAACCTCGAAACATGGTTTCCCAGTTTGTAAGTCCGGATGATGTCCCTTTGTTGGGTGCGTTGGACTTTGAATTTCCGGAGGGGACGCATGCCATCGGAAGACTGGACAAGGATTCGGAAGGGCTTTTGTTGCTGACTACCGATAAGCGAATAACGCGCCTGTTGTTCGTAAGTTCCAAACCACATGAGCGAACCTATTTAGTGGAGGTTTTGCGTGAAATTTCGAATGAATCCATAGAAAAACTACAAAACGGTGTTTTAATTACCGCAAGAGGGGAGGAAGATTTCTATCTTGCCAAACCCGTATCTGTTCGAAAAATTGAACCGCCACTCCAATATGTAAAAATACTTACCCTAAATCCATTTTTGCGTAGTTCCTGGTTGGAGATAACGTTGACCGAGGGGAAATTCCACCAAGTACGGAAAATGGTGAAAGCGGTCGGAAATCCTTGCCTTCGTTTGATTCGTTCGCGTATTGAAGACGTGCATTTGGATGGCATGTTTCCTGGCGAAGTAAGAGAAGTGTCAGCAATCGATTTCTTTCGTCTTTTGCATCTGACCGCCGATTCTTAATACCGTATTTTACAAAATTTTGGGCAACCGCCTTTTATTCTATCTTTACAAAAATTAAGAATCGTAGAAGGTGCTCAACAGGATATACATACAGAATTACGCTATTATAGACGAAGTCGAAATTGATTTCAACAAAGGGCTGAACGTCATTACCGGAGAGACTGGGGCCGGAAAAAGTATTTTGATTGGTGCGTTGTCCATGCTTTTGGGCGCAAGGGCAGAGGCCGCTGCGCTAAAACAAAAAGACAAGAAATGTGTTGTTGAGGGTATTTTTTCCGTGGAGAATAATCAGGCGGTGACCGATTTTCTGACTATCAATGAGTTGGATATTGAGCGCGATCTTGTATTGCGCCGAGAGATCACTTCTTCCGGTAAGTCGCGTAGTTTCATTAACGATACGCCTGTATCGATGCAGCAGTTGCGTGCGTTGGCTTCTGCAATCGTAGACCTTCACCAACAGTTTGACACACTAGAAATCGGCGATGCGGATTTCCAACGCATAGTAGTCGATACTGTCGGAAGTAATGAAACTATATTGTCCCAATATCAAGCCCAATACCATATATGGCAAAAAGCCAAAAAAGACTATACTGCACTATTGGAAAGGAAAGCTAACCTTTCCAAAGAACTCGATTATTTACAGTTTCAGTTTGACGAATTGGCAGAAATTAATTTGCAGGAAAACGAGTTGGAAGATTTGGAGAATGAGTTGAAAACATTGACTCATGCAGAAGAAATCAAGACTATATTGTCCGAAACGGCTAAGCTTTTAGTAGATGGAGAGCAGCCTGTTGTTTCAGAGATAAAAAATATGGCGAGTCGTCTTTCTCGTTTCGCCGATATACAACCCAGTATTGCGGCATTGGCGGAACGCTTGCATAGTGTGCAGATAGAGTTGGACGATATCGGAAGTGAAGCATCATCTTTATCCGAAAATACAAGTTTGGATGCGGGACGTGTTGATTTTGTCAACGAAAGACTTTCCACTGGTTATAAATTACTAAAAAAGCATAGTGTCAATACAACCAATGATTTGCGTACTATACAGCATGATTTAGCGCAACGTTTAGGAGATTTTCAACATATACAGGATGACGAAAGTCAATTGCAGAAAGCGATGGATTCTGCGCAGAAGGAAGCCGTTGTATTGGCTGGGAAACTTACGGATAAAAGAAAAAAAATAATCTCGACTATAGAGCAGGAAATTACGGCACTATTGAAACAAATGGGCATGCCAAATGCCCGTATCAAAATAGAATTACATCCTTTAAAGGATATGAACAACTATGGAATGGAAGAAGTTGTATTTCTCTTTGATGCCAATAATAGCGGACGTTTCGAACCGGTGCAAAAAGTGGCGAGTGGTGGTGAACTGAGCCGCCTGATGTTGAGTGTAAAATCGCTTGTCGCACGCTCCGTGCAGTTGCCGACCTTGATTTTTGACGAAATAGATACAGGTATTTCTGGTGAAGCGGCCAAACAAGTTGGTATATTGATGAAACTATTGGCATCCAATATACAGGTCATTTCCATAACGCATCAACCACAGATTGCGGGAATGGCAGACGCACATTATTTTGTTTATAAACAACAACACAATGGCGCAGTCAGAACGGGTGTCAAACTATTGACGAAAGAAGAACGCATCAGTACAATAGCCCAAATGATTGGCGGCGAAAAACCATCGGAAGCCGCTTTGGCAAATGCAAGAGAGTTGGTGGTTTGAGTTAGGCGTTAAGAATTATGATTTATGATTTATGAGTTTTTTTACCGTTTGCCATTTCATCTTCGTACAGTTATGCAAGTATAAACCATGCAGAAGGCAAAAGGAAATGGTGGTTTAGGGTAATTGTCCAAATCAACTAAAGGATAATTGAAATCTTCCACCGTCATTTCGAGCGAGGTACGAGCGAGAAATCTCCAAACAATAAGACAACTGATTTTTTGCCATTGTTGGTGTTATCACCAACAATCCTCGAAAACCTAAATTGTTGGTTTCATTTCCTGATAAGTCTTTCGCCACTTAAAAAATCCTCGAATACTCATTATCGCAAAGAACGCGGAAAGTCCTGCGTAGACGGGAAGCTGTCTGTCTATTTGCAAATAGACTAGAAAAGCGTTAATAATAAACCAATTAATCCATGTCGTCAATACTTTCCGTGCCTCCATGTAGGTCGTAAGAAAACTGAATGACGCGGTAGCTGCATCAATATAAGGTCGGGGAGAGTCTGTGTGTTTGTGTAAAACTGTTCCCCATACAAAGGCTATCACGGCCGTGGAAAGATAAAAGGCTATATGTTTGGACAAGGACCAAATCGTTACCGGAACTCTAGCGGACTGGTTTTCTTTTTTCAGTTTGTTCCAGTAATACCAACAGTATATGGCGGCAAAAATATAATAGACATTGACTATTGCTTCTGAATAGATTTTACCGTGGTAAAAATTGACAATGGTGATGCTGGATGCCAATATGCCAAAAATCCAACAGGCGATTTTTTCCTGTACCGCCAATATGAGATAGATGACCCATAAGCAAACGCCTATCCATTCCAATATTTCGAACATATCCATTATTCTTTTTTGGACAAAATTCCATTAAAGTTTTGATTGTCGTAGGTCTTTTTCCATTGGAGATAACCGACGATGGACATGACGGTGTACACGATGGACAGGTAAGCGTAAATATTCAACCCTCGGTCAAACTGCAAAACTATACTGCCTCCATTGATCACGAACCAATATATCCATGCAGAAAGCACTTTTCGGGCTTCGAGATAAGTTGCCGAAAAGCTGAAGATAGCCATCGCCGCATCAATATAAGGACGGGGAGAATCCGTGTATTTTTTCATCAGAAAACCTACTATTATTGTCGCCGCAGCACAGACAATGATTTTGACGAGATGGTAATTTGGTCTCCACATAACGACAGGAACGTTCGCCTTTTCAAGGTCTTTCTTTTTTTCTTTAGACCAAAACCACCAACCGTAAAATCCAGCCCAGATATAATAGACGTTCAATATGGATTCGAGGTAGAGTTTGGTATGAAAATAGAGAAAAACTGTTATCAGCGAACCAATAATCCCAAATATCCAGCACCAGATATTTTCCTTGATAATCAATATCAGATATAGCAGTCCGACGACCAATCCGATGATTTCCAGTAATTTGTAAAAGTCCATGCTCTGTTTGTTTTAAAAAAATAAGAGCTGGCAGGAAAGTGCTACGCAAGATGTAATCACGCTCCCTGCGCAGGCATTATCCTGTTCAGGTAATACGGGTATTGTCTCAGCCTTCCTTGTGGGAAAGCACCCCGGGTTTTCGAGCGGTAAATGTAAGGAAAATGGGCGATGCTTTCACCACTCGATGGCATCGGTTGCCTATTAGCCTCATTATTAGACCTTTTAACCTTTTGTATAATTTGGAAAAATTATATTTTCTTTGCAGCATTATATTCACGACATATCACAGTCCAAGCGCTGCGATTGCATCATTCAATTAATTGTACTATGGCCTATAATTTACTAAAAGGAAAAAGGGGTATCATATCAGGAGCGCTTAATTCCAGCTCCATCGCATGGAAAGTTGCGGAAAAAGCACATGAAGAAGGTGCGAGTTTTGTATTGACCAATGCTCCGATTGCGATGCGTATGGGCGAGCTGAATGCGCTCTCCGAATCAACTGGTGCGCAGATTATCCCTGCGGATGCTACGAGCGTGGAAGACCTAACCAATCTTTTTGAAAAATCCCAAGAAATATTGGGAGGAAAGATTGACTTTGTCCTGCATTCTATCGGGATGAGCGTCAATGTGCGTAAAAATATTCCGTACGATGCGACTAACTATGACTATTTCCAAAAAGGAATCGACGTGTCTGCACTCTCTTTTCACAAGATGCTGGCAGTTGCCAAGAAACTGGACGCTATCAGCGAATGGGGAAGTGTTGTGGCATTGACTTATTGTGCAGCACAGCGTGCTTATCCTTTTTACAATGATATGGCGGACATCAAGGCAATGTTGGAATCTATTGCGCGTAGCTTTGGTTACCATTATGGTGTGGACAAAAAAGTACGTATCAATACGGTGTCTCAATCTCCAACTAAAACCACGGCGGGTAGCGGTATCAAGGGTTTCGGCGATTTCTTTGACTATGCTGATGCGATTTCTCCGTTGGGAAATGCTTCTGCTGAGGATTGTGCCAATTTCTGCATAACGTTGTTTTCCGACTTGACAAAAATGGTGACTATGCAAAATCTCTACCACGATGGCGGTTATTTCACTACGGGTGTAAGTACTGCCGTTTTGGAAAAAATGGGAATACAGCAATAAGACAAACCTTATTATATTGAAAGAAATCCTGGACTATTACAGTCCGGGATTTTTCTTTTTATAGGGATAGTTGATAGTGTTTTACCCAAGCATGAAAAGAGGTGTGGTATGTTTCTTCCTTAAAAGAAAAGCCGAGTCTTTCCAAAATATGTTGGCTGGGAATATTGGGAAGTGTAGCAAAAGCGTCGATTGTTTTGATATCGAATGTTTTGGCGATATAGTCCAATATGGTCGTGGATGCCTCCAATATGTAGCCGTTTTCCTCATGTTCCGGTAATATGCCAAATCCCAAGTCCGGTATCGAATGTCCGTCCCGCAAGGTTAGTCCGCATAATCCGATAGGTTTTTGGTCTTCTTTCCGTTCCAATAGATAAAAACCATATTGGCGTGTGTCGTATTCTTTGAGGATTTTGTTTTTGAGATATTGCGCTGCATTCCTTATTGTCATGATGTCCTGACTACCCAGCATTTCCACCCATCTCGGACTGTTCAGCAGTGCCAATAGAAACTCCGCATCGCTTTTTACGAAGTGCCTTATCTTCAGCCTTTGTGATTGTGCAATATCGGTTTTCATTGGGATAGAGGTGTTTTCGCTGCTAAAATCGTTAAATTTGAGATTCAAACCAATCATTGATGAAAAAATATTTCTTGCTTGCCGTAATTTATATTGTACTCTGTACAAATGCTAAGGCTCAGACCTACCAACCCAATCAGAAAGAATTGGCTGCCAGACAGGTATTTAGTAACGACCGTTTCGGGATGTTTATACATTGGGGATTGTTTAGCCTATTGGGAGATGGGGAATGGGTGTTGAACAACCGCAATATTCCTTTTGACAATTATAAACTGTTGGAAAAAAGCTTTAACCCAATTGATTTCGATGCGGACAAATGGGTCAAGATGGCGAAAGATGGTGGAATGAAATATATCACTTTAGTTACCAGGCATCACGATGGATTTAGTCTTTGGGATACTAAGTATTCGGATTTCAATATCATGCATACGCCTTATAAGAAGGATATTGTAAAAGAACTATCGGACGCTTGTCATAAATATGGATTGAAGATTTTCTTTTATTATTCTTTGTTGGACTGGGGACGCAGCGACTATTCTTTCACGACAGGAAGGACGGGAAAAGGAACGGGAAGAACTACTCAGGGAAAATGGGAGGACTATATTCAGTTCATGAAAAATCAGTTGTCGGAATTGCTGACCAATTATGGTGAAGTAGGAGGGATATGGTTTGATGGATATTGGGATCAGATGGAAGAAGAAAGTGCCAGCAGAAAAGATACCGATGTGCGTATCGACTGGCATATGGGCGAGATATATGATTTAATCCACAAACTGCAACCGCAATGCCTTATCGGCAATAACCACCACATGACTCCGTTGCCGGGTGAGGATTTCCAAATGTTTGAACAGGATGTCCCCGGAGAAAATTCGCATGGTCTGAGTTTTCAGAAACCTTCTTCATTGCCCTTGGAAACCTGTGCCACGATGAACAACAATTGGGGTTATAATATCAAGGACGACTCCTATAAAAGTTTTCCGGCATTGGTTGCGTTACTTGTAAAATCAGCCGGTGCTGGTGCTAATCTTTTGCTTAATATCGGACCATTGCCCAATGGAGAAGTACAACAAGGATTTTCTTCCAGGATAGATTCGATGGGAAATTGGCTTCACAAATATGGCGAAACAATCTACAATACTAGCGGTGGTTATATAGCCCAACAAAAATGGGGTGTGATTACACAGTCGAAAAACAAACTATACATTCACGTTCTGAACACACCGCAGGGCGACATTGTATTACCTTCTTTTCCATTCAAAAAAATAAAAAAAGTATATGCATTTGACAATGCAAATACTAAATTAAGCTATAGTTTCAAAAGCGCTGAATTGTCGATATCAATATCTTCCATCGGAATTCCTGATTATCCGAATCCGGATAGAATTATAGTTGTTGAAGGAGAATGATAATAGCTAAACGTTTTATAGGAAAATAGTTGTGAGTATTTTTTATTACTACTAGATATTCATAATTCACAACTCATAATTCATAACTTAATATGTATTTAGTAAAATTGCCACGTTGGGCTCAGCGATTCTATTCTCGTCGTTTGTTTCGATACGATACCAAAGAGAAAGTTATCTATCTGACATTCGATGATGGACCCAATATGGCAACGACAGCTTTTATATTGGAGACATTGAAACAATACAATGCCAAGGGGACTTTTTTTTGTATTGGAAAAAATGTGGAAGCACATAAAGAACTTTTCGAACAAATACGACAGAATGGACATCTAGTTGGCAACCATACCAATCATCATCTCAACGGTTGGGAGGAAACTTCCCACACGTACGTCAATGATATTATACAGGCGGACAGAATCATCAAATCCCATTTTTTCAGACCTCCGTACGGACGTATGCGAAAGAAACAGGAAAAGCTGTTGCTGCAAAGAAAACCTTCTTTTAAGATTGTAATGTGGAGCGTATTGAGTGGGGATTTTGACCAGCAAATAACCGGAGAAAAGTGCTGGGAAAATATACAGAAACATACGAAAGAAGGCGACATCATAGTATTCCATGATAGCGACAAAGCGCAAGAACGATTACGATACACACTACCTAAAACACTGGAATATTTTTCTAGGCTAGGATTCCGTTTTGATGTTTTGCATTGATGGAAAAAAACTTTTGGCGAACTTTGCAGCCATGAATATTATTGATTCACATAGTCATCCTTACGTGGAGGAGTTTGCACAAGATCGAAATGATGTATTGAAAAGAGCTCAGGATGCAGGTGTTACAAAGATTTATATGCCTGCTATTGATAGCACGACACATGGTGCGATGTTGAGCCTGGAAAAAGAATACCCAGACCTCTGCAAATCCATGATGGGACTGCATCCCTGCTCGGTCAATGGGCAATATGAAAAAGAGCTTGAAATCATACATCAATATCTTCTCGAACGAAAATTTGCGGCAATAGGAGAGATTGGCCTCGACTATTATTGGGACAAGTCTACTATTGACTTACAGAAGAAAGCATTTGCAATGCAGATGGAATGGGCGTTGGTGTTTGATTTACCGATTGTTATACACTCACGCGAGTCTACTATGGACTGTGTCGAGATGGTCAAACCATTTGCAGAAAAGGGCTTGAAAGGAATATTCCATTGTTTCGGCGGGAGCAATGAAGAGGCAAAAGCTATCATTAATCTTGGATTCTTGCTTGGTATCGGAGGCGTATTTACTTTCAAAAAAGCTAATATGCCTGAAAACCTGAAGGATATTGATGTAGAATATATGGTATTGGAAACAGATGCACCTTATCTGTCACCCGTTCCGTTTAGAGGTAAGCGTAACGAAAGTGCTTATCTGCCCTACGTTTTGCATGCTCTTGCCGAAGCGAAGAACCTTCCGATGGAAGAAATAGCTCGCGTAACTACCCAAAACGCAGAAAATTTGTTCAAAATATAAAATTATACGCTTACATTTGCACTCCCTAAATGGGAATACAGAGAGGTGTCCGAGTGGTTGAAGGAGCACGCCTGGAAAGTGTGTATACGGGAAACTGTATCGAGGGTTCGAATCCCTTCCTCTCTGCTAAAGTCGTTGAATTTTCAGCGGCTTTTTTGTTTTTACGAACTATTTTAATAAGTAGCAACACTTGCTACAGCCTTACTATCTAACTGTGATATTCTATTAAAACTTCATCATTTTCTAAGTGATAATTTAAAGGCAGATAGGGCTGTTTTTCCACAATGAAAGCTCCGATTGCATACAGCGAAGGACGGTTTTTAAAACGGATGCGACTACCTTAATCCCGTAAAAGTGTTTTACAAAACGTTTGCTTGCGTATGCTTTATTTTTTATCTATAAGACAAAAATGTGGACACAACTTTCCGCAAAAACAATCTATTACAAATAGAATATACAGTATTGTCTGTAAACAGATTGTATGATATGATTATATCTTAATACTTCGATTAGACTACTACATATTTACAAGAAAAATTATGAATGCCTTTCAATATCTTAATGAAGACCAGCTTTTAGCCGCTCTCCGCACGGAAAATGCAGATAAGGCATTCGAAGTGATTTATCATAAATATTGGTTTAATCTGTATAGTTGGTCATTGAAGCAAACGCATTCAAAACAATTGGCTGAAGAGTTGGTGCAGATTGTATTTGAAAAAATATGGCGTAACCGTCATCATTCCGAAATAAAAAACCTAGGAGCATACTTAGCCGTATCACTCAAACATACCTTATATAACACAAAGCGCAATGAAGAATCTGCGAGAATAATAAACCAACGCAGTATTTTGAATGGATTGGAAAATGTAACGGAAAATGATGTGAACATGAAACTTCTAAATGAGTCCCTTAGCAAGATTCTTCAGGAACTTCCCGATAAAACACAAGCTATTTTCCAACAGAGCCGTTATGAAAGCAAATCTACGCGCGAAATAGCAAGAGACATGGACCTGTCTGAAAAAGCCATAGAGTATCATATATCCAAGGTGCTTAAGATCCTGCGCATAAGGCTTAGAGAATATTTAAATATTTTTTAAAAAAAAATATAAAATGGTTTAGGGTATTTTATTTTTCAAGTGTCAATAATATTAACAACTGATAGTTAGTATGAGCCAGCTTGAATTTGACGAAATACTTAGAAAATATTTGGCAGGAAAAGCAACTGCTGAGGAAGAGCGATTGGTATTACGATGGTATAGCTCTTTTATTGAAGAAAGCGAGACTACTATCTCTTCGCAAGAGCGGAATGCTATTGAGGCAAAGATCTGGAATAGGCTAAGAAATAAGATGGACAGGGATATGGAAAATTTCCATATTCGTAAGCCTCTCATTTACCGAGGGTGGTTCAAATATGTGGCAGTTTGCTTAATTTTATTAGTGCTGACAAAAGGATGGCTGATATACCGTAATGCCCATCAAGTTGATCCGGCCGTTAATGTATTTACCAATATCAAGATTCCAGACGGCTACCAGTTTACTTTTAATAATAACAGTAATAATATATATCTAAAGTTGGCAGATGGGTCAACGGTAGAGCTGCAACCGAAAAGCGGCCTGTATTACCCCGCAACATTTAACGGTACTACAAGAAATGTGTATTTAGCAGGGAACGCGTTTTTTAACATTGTGCATGACCCATCGCGCCATTTTATTGTACACACGGATGAAGGATTAGCTACAGAAGTATTGGGGACAAGTTTTTATGTGCTGCATAATCATTTTCATAATAAGGACGGACGGATAGAAGTAAACGTAGTTACCGGTAAAGTATATGTTTACAAAGAAGAAAAAGAGCAGGTGCAGAATAGTTCTTCATTCAAGAAAATTCTCTTAACACCCAATCAGAAAGTTGATTACAGAGCATCTAACAATCAGTTTGTCATAGCATTGGTAGAAGACCCTAAACCCATACAGAGTGATATAGAATATGCTGCACCAACATCTTTAACGTTTAGCTATAACGATGCATTGCTCTCAGGTGTATTAAAAGATATTTCAGAAACTTATGGTGTCAATATCGAGGTCTCAAATTCAAATCTGAACGGTTGCCATTTCACTGGAGATATTTCTCGCCAATCATTGTACGAAAAACTTGATATCATTTGCGAAGCAGTTCAATCTTCTTACGAAGTAAAGGGAGTCGCCATTTATATAAAAGGAATCGGTTGCAACTAATTTTTTCAACTCAAAATATCTCTATGTAATCTAAAATAAAAGCGTAAAAAGAGGTCGAAATGTTTGGGGACATTGTCGACCTCAAGGTTAATAACCTTTTGACAGGTTATAAATGTTTTGTCCACAATTCTTAATCATTGAACCAAACCTATGCAAGGTATGAAAAGAAAAAGATATTTTAAAGCCATATGTCCTACCATGAAAACTTCCTTTTTTCAAATTCTGCTGTCGGTCATATTGTCCTTCTTCCTATTGGGTATAGGGCAAACAGTGAGAGCTCAGACGGTGTTAAACAAAAGGGTAAGCATCTCTGTTCAAAATGAAAAAGTAAAGAGTGTGCTGTCTCGGATTACACAACAGACTGGTGTAAAATTTGCGTATAGTAGTGATCTAATAACTCTAGAGAAAGAAATCACTTGCAACTTGGCGAACAGGTCATTGTCAGATTTTTTTACACAAATATTGACGCCTTTAAACCTGGACTACAATGTAATAGACAGTACGCAGATTTTGCTGTTGCGTGCGCCTGAAGACAAGAAAAATACCGCTGCGGTGAGCAATATTTTTGTTTCCGGAAAGATAACCGATGCAGATGGAAAACCGTTAGCCGGAGCCTCGGTCGTAATCAAAGGGACGATTAAAGGAGTTATTACCGGAGCGGACGGGACGTATTCTATTTCTGTTCCGCATAAAGGTGAAACGCTTGCTTTTTCATTTATAGGATACCAGCAGCAGGATATTATTGTAGGTGATGAAAATGGTATCAATGTTCAACTGATTCCTGGCAATAGCCAATTAGATCAGGTTATCGTAGTCGCTTACGGAACACAGAAGAAGGCAACAGTTACGGGAGCAATTTCCAGCATTGATGCCAAGCAAATAAAGACCGCAACAAATGGTAATGTCGTCAACTTGCTGGCTGGGAAATTACCGTGACTGAGGGTAGCTCAGAGAACCGGAGAGCCGGGAGATTACGCTACTGATTTCGACATCCGGGGCTTTGGGGCTCCATTAGTTGTCGTGGACGGTCTTCCCAATTCTGATTTTAGTATCTACTAAGTTCAATGATAAGAATACTGCATTGACAAAGCTTTAAAAGAACAATTGAGCACACAACCTAAAGAAATTCAGGATTTGACATACCCTGTTATTGATAGTTTGAAAAATGGAAAAATAGTGAATAATGTGGACCCAAGTCTTTATTCTCTATTCAGATTAAGCGTGCAACCTTATACTATTTCGGCGTTTAAATATGACCCTCAAATAGAAATACAAAAATTAGTCATTCCAATTCTTATTGTACAAGGAACAAATGACATACAAGTGTCTGTCGAAAATGCAAAACGACTTTCAAAAGCAAACCCAAAATCGCAATTGGTATTGATAGACAAAATGAATCATATTTTCAGAGCCGTGGAAGGTGACAGACAAGCGAACCTTGAAACTTACAACA
>JAATFC010000281.1 GCA_015655435.1 Chitinophagales bacterium
CAATACATTGGCTGCGTCTTGGCACAGATTTGGTCTCGTGCTGTACGTTTATATAACGGGATTAACTCGGCCACAAGACGCAATTTACTTCCTTCGTCTGTCCTTGACGCATTTCAGTCCGAACACGTGGTCGATATGCGCATGTGTCAATAACAACTGCTTGGGTTCAAGTTCTTCTTTTTCCAGAAAAGACTTGAGTTGTGTTCTTTCCTGTTCGAAATACATTCCGGGATCGATGATGATAGCATCCTTGTTTTCGTCCGCCAATATGTAGGTATTTTCCTGAAATGGGCCGAACATAAATGAATATAGTTTGAGCATTGTCGGTTAAGTTAAAAGTAAAAACTAAAAGGTCAAAAGAAGGTTGTACTGTTCAATTGTGGAATATTCTTTTTTCACTTTTGATTTAGTTGAAATTCTATTTCTCCAAACGAAAATATTTCTTCCGTTTCATTATGTGTAACATGCAATTTTCCGCTTCTGTCCGCACCATCAATACGACATTGGAATATTTCACCGTTTTGCCTTTTGTAAGTGACGTTTTCTCCTTTTTTGAAAAGAACGTCGTTGTAATCTTTCAGTAGACTGTCCATGCCATATTGAAGCAATTGTTGCCAGCGGTTTTCCAGCTTTTCGCAAAGCCCTTTCGCCAATATTTTCGGATCCATTCTCTTGCCAGTGTATTGGAAGAGCGAAGTGGCTTTATGGGCAAGCGCATCATTTGCAAAGGATTCTTGGTTGACATTAATGCCGATACCGACGACTGTCCACTGCCATATCTGGCCTTTGATGACACTTTCGGTCAACATGCCAACTGTCTTTTTGTCACCAATATAACTATCGTTTGGCCATTTTATTTTTAGGTTTTCCTTACCAAATGGGAGCAAAAGGTCGTAAGTCGCCAACGCTGCCAACATGATTACCGAGAACTGTTCGCTGAGGGGTAGCTCGGATGTGTTCAGAAGTGCCGAAAGTGCAAGGTTTTCACCTGCTTTGGACGCCCAAGTGTGTCCCCGTTGTCCGCGTCCCGCTGTCTGGTTGTCGGTGTACCAGACCATACCGTGCGTTGCATTGTCCTGTTTCGCTGCCGCCATGGCATAGTTGTTGGTGCTATCAGCTTCTTTGAGTTCTATAAAAGATTGTCCGATTGTATGTGATGTAGGCAAAAGAATCACTATTTTTGATGCGAATATAATTAACATTGCAGAATAACCCTTTTTGGCAATCTCAAAAAGACGAATCAATTTATCATTGTAAATCAACATATTTATTGGCAACAACAATAGCAAAGAAGGAAAAGCAAAGCGTTACTAAGGCAGCAAGCAGCAGAAAGCTGTCAAAGAATTCCAAGTTGTACAAGACAATAGTAAAAGCTATTGAAGACAAAAAAGGAGAAAACGTTCTTTCGCTTGACCTTCGTAAAATAGAGGCAGCCTCTGCGGATTTTTTCATTGTGTGCGAGGCTACAAGTGCTCCCCAGATCAGAGCTATCTGCGAAAGTATAGAGACGGAAGTCAACAAGGAGTGCGACGAACATCCCTACAGACATGAAGGTTTGGAAAATCTGGAATGGGTAATCGTGGATTATGTCAATATTGTAGTGCACATCATGCAACCGGAAATACGCAAATACTATCGTCTGGAAGAAATGTGGAGCGATGGTGTCGCGGACAACTTATAGAGAAACTCGGGCTGAAATGTGTAAATGGATGTAAAATAAATCCGTTCATTATTAAAAAGAAGTATTAGAAGATACATAAAAAACTGTATGGCACAAGACGACAAAAAACTGATTCCTAACTTCCGAGGGAACAATGGATCAGGAAATAAACCCAACAATAACGGCCCCAAACTAAATATATATTGGATATATGTATTGATAGGTATCGTAATCATTGCTTATAGTCTGTTTGCTACCAAACAACCGGACATGTCCGCTATTTCCGTTCAGGAATTTAAGGCGTATGCATTGGCAGGATATGTGGAGAAGATTACGGAAGCTACCGACAAAAAGGAAGTACGCGTATTCATTAAAGAGGATAGTCTAAAAAGCGCTGTTTTTCAGAATAATCCACGTTTACGCAATATCACTAAAACCAATGGTGCTCCGCTATTTACGTTTCAGGTAACGGATTGGCTGAGTTTCAATAATGGGATGCAGGCTTTTTATAGAGACAACAATATCAAAGAGATTCCCGCTTATCCCGACAATGACGCCTCTTGGATCAACAATCCCATTTTTAGCACGATCATCATGGTGGTCTTATTTGGTGCAGTTTGGTTTTTGTTGATGCGCAAAGTTGGTGGAGGAGGAGCCGGCGGTCCAGGCGGCGGAATTTTCAGTATTGGAAAATCAAAAGCCCAGCTATTTGAAAAAGGTTCAAAGGTCAATATAACTTTCAAAGACGTAGCTGGATTGGACGAAGCGAAAGTGGAAGTGATGGAAATCGTCGACTTTCTCAAAAATCCTAAAAAATACACTGCTCTCGGTGGTAAGATACCAAAAGGTGCTTTGCTTGTAGGTCCTCCGGGAACAGGTAAGACCTTATTGGCAAAAGCAATGGCTGGAGAGGCGCAAGTGCCTTTCTTCAGCATGAGCGGTTCTGATTTTGTGGAGATGTTTGTAGGTGTCGGTGCGAGCCGTGTGCGTGACTTGTTCAAACAGGCACGTGAAAAAGCGCCTTGTGTAATTTTCATAGATGAAATCGACGCTATTGGTCGTGCCCGTGGTCGCAATGCGATGATGAGCAACGACGAGCGTGAAAATACATTGAACCAGTTATTGGTGGAGATGGATGGTTTCAGTGGTGAATCGGGCATTATCATATTGGCGGCGACCAACCGTCCGGATGTATTGGATTCCGCGTTGTTGCGTCCAGGTCGTTTTGACCGCCAGATTACCATTGACAGACCAGATATCAAAGGAAGGGAAGACATTTTTAAAGTACATCTGAAACCCATCAAGACTTCGCAGTCTTTGGATATTTTCAAATTGGCGGAGCAGACGCCGGGGTTTGCCGGTGCGGACATAGCCAATATCTGCAATGAGGCGGCATTGATTGCTGCGCGTAAAAACAAGGATGCGGTTGACATGGAAGATTTTCAGGATGCAATCGACAGGGTAATCGGAGGTCTGGAAAAGAAGAATAAAATCATTTCACCGGACGAAAAGAAAATCATAGCTTACCACGAAGCCGGTCATGCTATCTGTGGATGGTTTTTGGAACATGCTTACCCATTGTTGAAAGTGACAATCGTCCCTCGTGGAAGTGCCGCGTTGGGATATGCGCAATACACTCCGAAAGAGCAATATCTGTATAATACCGATCAATTGGAAGACCAGATGTGTATGACTTTGGGTGGCCGTGCGGCAGAACAGATTTTCTTCGAAAAAATTTCTACAGGTGCATCCAATGACCTGCAACAAATAACAAAAAGTGCGTATTCCATGATTACTGTCTACGGTATGAACAGTAAGGTTGGCAACATCAGTTACTATGATCCTCAGCAGGACAATTCTTTCACAAA
>JAATFC010000379.1 GCA_015655435.1 Chitinophagales bacterium
AATGGATAAACTTTACCAGACCATAAACTATCAGCTTCCTTTATAGTAGATGCCGTGCATAATTTGGCAGCTTGACATTCATAATATCTTTTGCCATTTACGAAATATTCATAGCAAACCTCTACCTGAGCACCCTTGCTACCTTTTCGAACCTTCAATACTTTAGCTGCTGTATATCTTGGATATTTCTTTATTTGCTTTTGAAGATACATTGCTAAAAAGAAAATTCCACCCATAAACAAAAAAGCAAACACGCCTCCTAATGTGGTGCCTTTATTAGCCGTTCCAACCATAATAAACAAAGATTTTCTTATTCTTAATTGGTTTCAAATCTCATGTATTAAAACCTAATAATTTTTCTTTGGTAAACTATCCAATATACTCATATAGCTCATATAGCGGTCGAGTGCAATCTCGCTGTTTTCAACGGCGGCTTTGATGGCACAACCCGGCTCGTTGACATGCAGGCAATTATTGAAACGGCAATCGTGAATACGCGCACGCATTTCAGGAAAATAATGTGAAAGCTCCGCAAGTTCAATATCGTCCGTTATGCCAAATTCACGGATACCGGGTGTATCAATGATGCGACCGTTCCCCTCTTTCATATCATACATCTGTGCAAAAGTCGTCGTATGCTGGCCTTTGCCGCTCCATGCACTCACTTCCTGCGTTTTTATATTTTCGTCCGGTAAGATTTCGTTGATGAAAGTGGATTTTCCCACACCGCTCTGACCACTGATAAGCGTAGTCTTATTGGCAAGTGTAGCCATAACAGCATCCAAACCTTCTTTTGTTTCCAGACTCATCGCGAAAACGCCGTAACCTAACGGTTCGTAGACGATTTTTATTTTTTCGAAAATATCCCATTCCTTCTGTCTGAAAGTATCGGATTTGTTGATGATGAGATTAGTTGGCACATGCCATGCTTCTGCTGCAGCAAGGAATCGGTCCATAAATCCGGTAGAGGTTTTCGGGTCACGCAAACTTGCGAAAAGCAAAGCCTGGTCTAGGTTTGCGGCAACTATATGGCGTTGGTTTCGGTTGTGGGCAGAAGTGCGGACGATATAGTTGTTGCGGTTTTGTATATTGGCTATCGTAGCGACATTTTCTTCTCCTTCTTCCAATTCTATGTCAACAATATCGCCTACGGCAATAGGATTGGTTGTCGTCAGGCCTTCAATCTTGAATTTGCCTTTAATGCGCGTATTGTAAAACACACCGTTTTCGCCTTTGGCAATATACCAGCTTCCCGTAGATTTATAAATAGTTGCAACCACCTATCTGATTTGCGATTTTTGAATGAAGAGCGAAGATAGATAAAAGCAACGGAAGCCTCATGTTTTATACACTTACCAAGACGCTACAATCTTGAAGTTCAACAACCGTGGCGTTAGCCTATTGGGAAGAGGATAGATGTTGTTATTATAGTCCTTAATCAGTGCGTAACTAATGACATTGGAACGGTCTATCAGGTTAAACACTTCAATACTTCCCCAAATATTTTTGAACGCACCGAAAGAATTATGACTTCGACGAGGTTGAGTCCCGTCAAATAACAAGGTACTAAATCCAATATCGACACGCACATAAGGGTCTATCTGCAAACTGTTTCTATATTGGGTACTTCCTGGCACATTGTACGGAAGATTACTTCCGTAAATAGTATTGAGGTAAACTTTATTGTTCTTATTGGTCGTCAGATAGTCCTGAAAAAACATACCGACCATAACACGTCTATCCGTAGGACGGCGCAACCAACCAAAAGGTGTAACTATGTTTGAAACAGGTATTTTGTCCTGCGAGTTGGCGGTAATTATTTCGCCGGAGGCATTCAGATATTGAGTATAGTTGAGTCCATCTATTTTTTCCATAGACTTCATATAACCAATGCTAATCCAGCTTTCCGCATCTTTTACCAAGTCCGCAAACAGTCTTACTTCCGCACCATAAGTATAAGCTTTTGCATTGTTGTTGCCGTAGTAACGGATGCGTACATTGTCAATATCATACGGATCCACTTCTTTCATGTTTTTATAGTAGAGCTCACCTGTGAGTTTTGCAGGCCTCCCGACCATCGAAAAATTATAGTCTAGTCCGGCACTAGCCTGCAAGCTTTTCTGCGCTTTCAAATCCTTGTTGAGCGTACCGTTGTACATCAACATTTCGCGGTAAAATGGAGGCTGGTCGTAGATGCCGACTGCTCCCTTGAACACAATGTCCTTCTGCCATTCCCTCGGTTGTAGCGAAAAAGAAACGCGCGGCGAAATCAGGAATTCTTTATTTAAAGTATTGTAGTTGTAACGGATTCCCGGTTGTATCGTAAATACAGTCTTGTCACCCCACTGTATATTGTCCTGAATATAACCCGTCGTCCTAGTGAGTGAGAACTGGGAATTGTCGCGCATCACGTCATTCAGATTCAACTGAGCACTATTCGTATTGGGCAGGGAATAACCCGCTGAATCCAAATATGTCCACTGGTTGATTTTACTATTGACGACCTGCCTTTCCAAAGACAATCCCCACTGTACGAAATGCTGACCAAAACGCCAACTTCCCTTATGCTGCGCAGTCCATAGGTCAATCTTCAGGCTGTTACGTGCATAGTTGATATTAGCACCCTGTCCCAATAAAGTCGATTGCGAACCATTATCACCGGCGTTTAAGCTATAAGTTGAGGCAATGTCGCTGTTCTGGTTTTCTCGGTCGCCATAATGTGAAAACAACCATTTGAGTTGTACATTTTTGCTGGCTTGTTTGATTGCCGTGAACCCGATGAAATTGGTTGTGTATTGGTCTTTTTCACTTCCTTCAAATGCAAAATTGGCATTGATGTTTGCCGTGTACAACGGAGAAAGAACCGAAGTCGTCAATTGCAGACTTTGAGGGAAAAAACTAAATTTTGTTCGGTTATAGTTACCCAATAATTCAAATCGCCAGTTCTTTCCGGCATCATAAGTAAATAAACCCTGCACGTCGGACGAAGAAGGCGCATAGCTACCCTCCGTTGCCTGACTGCTCGTTATATTGCGATTCGTGCGGTTGCGAATACCGAACAGATAAGTAAATTTTTTGTTTTTCGTCGTCCCTTCCAGATGCAATCCCTGTTCCAGCATGCCAATATAGGCGGAGCCTCCCGTCGTGTCCGGATGCTTGTAGGTCACGTCCAATACGGAACTCATCTTGTCTCCATATCTCGCCTGAAAACCGCCCAAGGAGAACTTCACATTTTCCACCAAATCTGCATTGATAAAACTCAAACCTTCCGACTGTGCATTCTGTATCAGAAAAGGACGATAAATCTCGTAATCATTGACATATACAAGATTTTCGTCATAGTTACCACCACGTACGTTGTATTGGGAAGTCAGTTCGTTGTTGCTGCCGACAAGCGTCTTGATAAGACCTTCGATACCGCCAATAGGAGACGGATTCACTTTCGATTTTTTGGGGTCGATGTTGACCATTCCGGTTTGTGTACGGACGCGATTGTCCTGTACTTTTACGTCTTTCAGTTTTTTGACTTGGGTTTCCAATATGATGACCACATGACGACGCTGGTTTTTGTTGAGTAGGTAACGTTTCTTTTCTGTTTGAAAATTTAATGCGGAAAACTCTACGGTTATCATGCTTCCGGACGGAATCTGCAAACTGAAATATCCCGAATCGTTGCTTATCGCTCCCGACGTACGACCCGTGCGCATGATTGTCGCACCGGCAACGGGATTTTTACTTTTGTCCAAAATCCGACCTTCCAGATAGCCAATATTCTGTGCGTGGACACACAATGCACAAAAAACAACCAATATAGTTGCAAGAATCTTTCGGGTCGCTTTAGCACGTATTGGATGCTTTGATGCCATTTTTGAACGGGACAAACAGTATTGATTTTATATTTACTCTAAACGAAAAATAGCGTAATTTATTCTTTTAACACTGAGTCGAAAATATAATAAGGATTTGTCTTGGGTAACATTTCTAGCTATAGATGCTGTCATTCAAACCCGAGTTTAGGGTAGCGCCATTGTCAATGTTGACAACAACGAAATATAGAGTACCAAATTAATCAATTCCTACGATTACGATGCTCAATAGATTCAGATTTCCGATAATACCAACAATGACGAAAATCGGCTCAGGTATTTTTTTATTTTTAAGATTACATATTGTTCCATTATTAGTTAACTTTGCAAAATGGAAAGTATTCTAGAAATCATTTTCTATAAAGATTACTTCGATGATTTTTTTGAGCCTTTATCTCATAAGGTAAAGGACAAAATAGACGAAGTCCTTTTTATGCTTACGATTATCGAGCGTGTACCGACAAGATTTTTCAAGAGCATCGAAGGCGTGAAGGGACTTTTTGAAATTCGTATTGAATACGAAAGTAACATATACCGAATCTTTTGTTGTTTTGACAAAGGACGCCTAGTCGTTCTATTCAATGGATTCCAGAAGAAAACACAAAAGACACCGAAGAAGGAATTGGAAAAAGCAGAAAAAATAATGCAGGATTATTTTAAAGAACAACAAGGTAATAACAATGGAAACAAAAAATAACAATATCAAGACATTCTCCTCGCATCTTGACAAAAGGTATGGAAACACTGGCACGGCAAAGCGAACCGAATTTGAAATAAAAGCAAAATCATTTGCTATTGGCGAGCTGATAAAAGAGGAACGTAAACAAGCTCAATTGACTCAAGGACAGCTTGCGGAAAAGATTGGTGCAAAAAAGAGTTTTATATCAAGAATTGAAAACGGACACAGCGATATCCAACTCTCGACTTTGTACAAGCTCATAGAACTGGGACTTGGAAGGAAAATCAATTTGACAATTCAATAAAACCTACTCTTTCTCCTTTTCCTCAAAATCAAAATCCCGCAACGGTTTCGACAAGAAGAACGTAGAAACAACGACACTCAAAGTCAAACAACCACCTATCACAACCGCACGAACCGTTCCGAGCCAGTGCGCCATCAAACCGCTTTCAAAATCACCGAGTTCATTGGATGAGCTGAGGAACATCGTATTTACCGCCGACACACGACCGCGCATATCGTCCGGCGTGTACAACTGCATAATCGTGCCGCGAATCACCACGCTGATAGCATCACACATACCCGAAAATATCAGCATCACAAAGGACAACATAAAGTTGCGCGAAATCCCAAACACGATAATGGAAACCCCAAAACCAAATATGGCTATAAAAAGTTTTCTGCCGGGATATTTGTTCAAGGGGAAAAAAGCCAATATTATCAGCATAATCAATGCGCCAATACCGGGAGCGCCACGCAGCAAACCAAATCCCCGCTCGTCCACATGCAAAATTTCTTTTTGGTAAACGGGCAACAATGCCACAGCTCCCCCAAACAATACGGAAAACATGTCCAACGCCATCGCACCTAACAATATTGGGGTTTTGAAAACGAATTTCAATCCGCCGGAAAGGCTTTGTAGTATAGGCTCTTTCTTGCTTTTGATAATAGGTTTCTTTTGAATCATGAATGCAGGAACAAGCAATATCAGCTCCAATATGACAACGGACAACATGCCTGCCTCCACGCCTTTCCACGCAATCATCACACCGGCGAATAATGGTCCCAATACGGAACCGACTTGCCAGACCATGCTGCTCCAGCTTACGGCATTGGGGTACTGTTCGCGTGGGACAATCAACCCAACCAGGGAAAATAAAGTTGGTCCTAAAAAGGATCGTATCACGCCACCCAAAAAGATGAACGCGTATATCAATGTCAATACCGAAGCCCTTGAGATATGGCTTTCGGTCTGTGGAAGTGTCAATACAAACAAGCCCAGACCGAGGAAAATATAGCCAAGCAATACTTTTACCAGCAGGTTTCTTTTTTCTGCCAAGTCCACCAGATAGCCTGCGAAAAAGGAACATCCGATAGCGGGAATAACTTCCGCAAGACCGACATAGCCAAGTTTGAGTTTATCGCCCGTCAGGTTGAAAATCCAATAGTAGATAATCGTGGACTGCATATTGAGGCAAAAAATCAACAGGGCGCGTACACACAGGAAATACAAAAATTCTTTATTTTTCAGAACGGGATTTTTCTCCCAAAAACCGATTTTCTTCGAGGGCAACACTGATTCGTCCATAATTCTTACTGATAGGTTCGTGTACGCGAAAGTAAGTTTTTTACGGAAGTTCGATGAAATGCCGTCCCGCCGTATAGTCTTTTTCGAGCGCATTCAATATGACCTCGACATGCGATTCGTTATTGATAAAATCAGCGTTGGATACATCCACGACCAACGTCCGCAGATTGTCTTGGGATATATAAGTAAGGTATGTGTCCTCGATATTTTTTAGGTAAGAATCTGGGATAGACTGCTCGTAACTACGGTTGCGTTTTTTGATATTTTCCTGCAACTTGGCAACGGGAGCATGTAGGTAAATCAACAAGTCTGGCTGCGTCAACTGCTGGTTTATCGTATAGAAAAGGCTTTGGTACAGTCGAAATTCCTCATCGTCGAGTGTGACTTTTGCAAAAAGGAGACTTTTTATGAAAATATAATCCGAAACCGTTACCTGACGGAAGAGTTCCATGTTTTGCAGACCCTGCAATTGCTTGAATCGCTCCGCCATGAAGAACAGCTCCAACTGGAAGCCGTACCGTTCCGGTTCTTTGTAAAATTTTGGAAGAAAAGGATTATCTGCAAATGATTACAATATGAGGCGCGCATCCAGCCTTTCCGCTAGGATGGTGGACAGAGTTGTCTTTCCTGCCCCAATGTTGCCTTCTATGGTAATCAGTCTGTATTGCATGACGGTTATTACTCGTTGTCCAGTTTGCGTACTTCCAACGGGTCGGTACATTCTGCCAACAATGTAGCGATTTTTTTGTGGGTCAGTGGTTCTCTTACATCGGGTGCAATCTCTGCCAATGGCTCTAGAGCAAATCGTCTTTGTGTCATGCGCGGATGTGGTGACAGGAGTATCTTGGTATTGAACAATTGGTCTTCGATGAACAGTATGTCGATATCGATGATGCGAGGCCCCATTTCTTCGGTTCGGGTACGCCCCATAGACGTTTCTATATCCAAAAGTAGCTGCATCAACCTTTCGGGAAATATGGACGTGTTCAATATAAGTGCCTGATTGTAGAAGTCCGGTTGGTCTTCGATACCCCAAGCAGCCGTCTCATAGACCGACGATCTAGCTGCTATGGTGCCGCACCGTTGTTCTATTTCTACGCAGGCATGCTTAAGATTGGCCATTCGGTCTCCCATGTTACCGCCTATCAGTAAATATGCTCTGTTCATATACTATTTTAAAAAAGGGCGTAAATATCGCTATTTTTACACTTCTTAACAGAATAATTATCGTTTAATTTATTGGATTAATGAAAGCTTTTTTTAAAATATTTTTTGCATCGTTACTGGCACTCGTCGTATTTACCGTAATAGCTTTTTTGTTGTTGATGGTTGTCAGCTCTACGCTCTTGAAAGACGACAAGCCTGATATTGGAAGCAAAGCTATTCTCGTATTGGACTTAAACACCTATTTTGACGAGACGAGCAAAGACCAGTTTGCTTCTTCTCTTTTCGGTGGCATTCCTACCGCCAATATGAGCAAAAGCCCTAGCCTATACGATGCTATTCGCCTGATAGAATATGCCGCCAAAGACTCTTCCGTAAAAATGCTGTATATCAAATCCAACAACAACTCCAATTCGTATGCACACAGCGAGGAATTAAGGAAAGCGATAGAAACATTCAAACTCAGTAAAAAACCGGTTATTGCATACGGCAATGCTATTTCTCAGAGAGCCTATTTCGTAGCATCAGAAGCGAACAAAGTATATTGTCATCCCGCAGGAGGACTGGAATGGAAAGGATTGGCAGTTAGTCTGATGTTCTACAAAGGGCTATTGGACAAACTGGAAATACAACCAGAAATTTTCTACGCCGGAAAATTCAAAAGTGCGACTGAACCATTCCGTGCAACACAGATGACGGATGCAAACAGATTGCAGACAACCGTTTGGCTAAATGACCTATACAGACGTATGCTGGAAACAGTCGGAGCTGACCGCCACATAGACACAGCAACACTACATTCACTTGCCAACAGCGGACAGATTCGCAGGACAAGCGATGCTGTCAATGCTAAACTTATAGATGCTGCACGCTATGACGACGAGGTCAAAACAGAGATTGCGCAGCAACTCAATGTAAAAGAAATAAAAGACTTGAATTTCGTTGCGCTATCGACTTATGCCGAGGCCGCAGACTATAAAAATGTTGACGGGAAAGACAAAATCGCTGTCATCTACGCCAACGGCGAAATCATTGACGGACAAGGCGAGGACGAAAACATTGGCGGAGACAAATTTCGCAATCTCATTCGGGATGCACGTCTCAACAAAGACATCAAGGCAGTCGTTTTGCGTGTCAACTCTCCCGGAGGAAGTGCACTAGCAAGTGATATCATCTGGAGGGAAGTAGACCTTACGAAAAAAGTGAAACCTGTCGTTGTCAGCATGGGTACGTATGCTGCATCAGGTGGTTACTATATTTCCTGCGATGCCAACTATATATTTGCAGA
>JAATFC010000260.1 GCA_015655435.1 Chitinophagales bacterium
AAAATGCGGAAGAAGAAATCAGATTGAAAGAAATCGAGCAATTGATTGACAATCAGAAAAAAACTTTCATTCCCGCTGGTGATGAAATCATCGATGTGATTCCGCAGGATTTTCATGTGGACAATTTCCAGAATATTAAGGATCCTATTGGATATAACGGTGTTAAAGTCGGTGCTAATTTTCATATCATTACAGGAGACCGTAATGCTATCAAAAATATCAATCGCGCTGTCGAAAGAAGCGGATTGAAAACCAAAGATTTGGTATTGCAACCATTGGCTTCCGCCGCCGCCGTTATGAGCGACATGGATATGGAAGCCGGAGTTGCAATTTTGGATATTGGTGGTGGTACTTCCGACTTAGCAGTTTTCTATGAAGGAGTGCTGAAACATACGGCTGTTATACCTTTCGGTGGAGAAAATATTACCAATGATATCAAAACGGGACTTGGTGTATTGAAACAACAAGCAGAAGCCATGAAAAAGCAATTTGGCTGCGCATTGGTCGATGCTGCCAAAAGTAATGCGTACATTACGATTCCGGGTTTCAAGGGATTTGCGCCTCGCCAAATCAGTGTTAAAAATCTTGCCAATATCATTCAGGCAAGAATGGTCGAAATACTTGAATTTGTTACCTACCACTTGAAGCAAGTTGGTTTGGATCACAAGATTCTAAACGGCGGTATTATAGTTACAGGTGGTGGTGCGCAATTGGATCATTTATTGCAGTTGACAGAGTATATTACTGGACTCAACGCGCGTATTGGATATGCCAATGAACATTTAGCTCCAAATCATGTTGAAGTATTAAGAAATCCAATGTATGCCACTTGTCTTGGTTTGATTCTGAAAGGATACGATGACTATGAAAGACAACGTAAGATATTCAAGTCGCCGACTATACATGTAGAAGTTCCCAAGGATTTTGTTGACAATACCAAAACGGTGGAAACGCCTTTAAAACAAACTATAGTAGAGCCGACGGAAGTTCCTCAGGCTAAGATGAAAAAGAGAAGAAATATCTGGGACAATATCAAGGAAAAATTGGTTGACCTGTTTGAAGAAGAAGCAGACCAGGAAATAAAATAGTTAGAATTGTGGAAATGTGTATAAACTATATATTATTTTTTGATATACATTCCTAACTTCATCATAATATTAGTGAATAGTTTAAATTTAGAATATATGTTAGAGTTTGATATACCAAAGTTACAGTCCTCCATTATCAAGGTCATCGGTGTTGGTGGCGGCGGTAGCAATGCTGTCAACTATATGCATACGGAAGGTATAGACGGTGTTGATTTTATTATATGCAACACGGATTCGAAGGCTTTGGAACAGAGCGGTATTGGGAATAAAATCCAATTGGGGCCACATCTTACGCAAGGACTTGGTGCAGGCGCTAATCCCGAAGTAGGAAAACAAGCGACCGAAGAGTCTTTGGAAGAAATCCAAAGAATACTGGAAGTCAATACCAAGATGGCTTTCATCTGTGCAGGAATGGGTGGCGGTACGGGAACTTGAGGTGCTCCTATCATTGCCAAAATCTGTCAGGATCTTGGAATCCTGACAGTTGGTATCGTTACGACACCTTTCCCTTTTGAAGGTCCGCGTCGCTCTGCACAAGCCGAAAAAGGAATCAAAGAATTAGAACCTTATGTAGACACATTGCTGGTCATCAGCAATGATAAGCTAAGGATGCAATACGGTAATCTGAAAATGAAAGATGCGTTTAGCAAGGCTGACAATGTATTGGCTACAGCCGCTAAATGTATTACGGACATTATCAACAGTAAAGGACATATTATAGTTGACTTCAACGATGTGTGCACTGTCATGAAAAATGGCGGTGTCGCTATATTGGGTAGTTCCGCTGTGGAAGGTGAAGATCGTGCGCAGAGAGCTATTGAAGAAGCATTGAACTCTCCATTGTTGAATGACAGCGATATTCGTGGTGCTAGGTGGATTTTGATTAATGTCAATACGTCGGAGGGTGATCATGAATGTAGTATGGACGAATTTGAAACAATCAACAACTATGTACGTCAACAAGCTGGTGAAGATACAGACGTTATAGTTGGTATTGGCTACGACAATACTTTGGAACGTAAGCTGGGTATAACTTTGATTGCGACTGGATTTGAACACAAAGATCCTTTTGCGAAAAAAGATACATCCGCGGCACAACGCCAGAGGGACGAAGCGGAAAAAGTTGTCTTTGTTTTGAAAGATCAAAATGAGTCTAAAATAACACGTACAGAAGAAGTGGAAACCAATATGTATGCACCTAAATTGGTTGTGGAGGACAATGCCACATCCGATCAGAACGGGCCTTTGCACTTCGATCTGAAAACAGACGTTAATAATGATTTGGAACAACCTCGTTTTGGTAAAACAAACGAACAATTCGAACCTTCTTTTTTCAAGCCGGTAATTACACAGTTTCCGGGTGCACAGGGCTATGGCCAGCAGACTTATTCTAGACCTGCCGTAAACGTGCAAATGCCTAAACCTGTTGAAAATAAATTCAATCCTTTTGTCAATACGGAATCTAATGAGGACGAAGGTTTGAGCCTGAGTTTCTCTTCTGAAAATAGAACAAATACATTCGAATCCGATACGAATGCTAACTCTGTGCCTCAGCATATTGATCTGGATGAAACGGATACGGAAAGGCAGAAAAGAACGGCGCAGGATCGCATCAAGAAATTGAGGGAACTACAGTTCAACGTTAACAACAATGATCCGAATAGTGAGTTTGATACCGTACCAGCTTACGTTCGTAAAAATATGGATATGTTCGGTGGTAGCGAAGAAGAAAAGGAATTGTCTTCTGTCGAAAATTTTTACAGCAAATACCGTGTAAAAAAAGACGAAAACGACAAAACCAACATATCGAGCCTTAACACTTTCTTAGATGGTAAAAGACCAGACTAGTCTGGGATGATCATTTATGGTTTTGTTTTTAGTTGGCCTCTTTGATTTTTCAAAGAGGCTTTCTTTTGCGATGCATTACCGTATAGATTGCAATATGACCATCTATCCCAATATGTTTCCTGTTCACCCAATTTATGTTATATTTGGTTAATAAGCTTAGAATATATGAGACTATTGGAAGTGCAACATATCAAGAAATATTATGCTACGCAAAAAGCCGTGGATGATATTAGTTTTTCCATTGACGAGGGTACTATTTTTGGGCTTTTGGGACCCAATGGTGCGGGAAAGACGACTTTGCTGCGAATGATTACGGGAATTTTCCATGCGGACGAGGGCGATGTGCTACTGGAAGGAAAACCTTTGGATATTGAGAAGGACGCTGCGAAGATTGGCTATATGCCGGAAGAGCGAGGACTATACAAAAAAATGAAGATTGGCGAGCAAGCTGTTTATCTTGCACAACTCAAAGGTTTAACAGCTTCCGAAGCAATGGAGAGTGCCAAATATTGGTTTTCCAGATTGAAGATGGAATCGTGGTGGAACAAAAAGCTGGAAGACCTAAGTAAGGGAATGGGGCAAAAACTACAGTTCGTAACGACGGTTATGCACGATCCTAAACTCATCATATTGGACGAACCTTTTAGCGGCTTGGATCCTGTCAATGCAGACTTGATTAAAACGGAGATTTTTGAACTAGCGAAAAAGGGACGTACTATAATTTTCAGTACGCATAGG
The DNA here is from genome assembly GCA_015655435.1 of Chitinophagales bacterium. Lineage (GTDB taxonomy): Bacteria > Bacteroidota > Bacteroidia > Chitinophagales > Chitinophagaceae > Rhizosphaericola. The sequence goes on from JAATFC010000260.1 coordinate 3,675, forward strand.
ATGGAACAGGTCGAGGAAATCTGCG
>JAATFC010000227.1 GCA_015655435.1 Chitinophagales bacterium
AGTTGTTCGCGTGGCCATTCAATTGCAAATTTCCGTATGGAAAAATCACGCTGCTTGCCGCTATTGGAATGAAAGTCCAATATAGATTTTCCGATAGATTCCACTACTTCCAGAGCACGCATCAATCTTTGCGGATTTTCTTTTTCTTCCGTGAGGTTCCAATATCGAGTATCTTTTTCCGAGACCTGATTTTGTAACCAAGACAATCCCTGCGTTTCATATTGGTGGATGATGGATTCGCGAAGTGATTTGTCTATATTGGGCATATTGTCCAGCCCTTCGCACAACGCTTTTATATATAGTCCGGTTCCACCGACGACTATTGCTTTATTGTTTTTTGCAAAAATATTTTCCAATATGTTCAGTCCATATTGCTCGTACATTCCGGCATTGACATCTTCCGAAATTGAATGGGAATCGATGAAATAATGCGGAATGCCCTGCATCTCCGTGACTGTAGGTTTGGCTACGCCGATATTCATTTCCTTGAAACACTGACGGGAATCAGCAGACAGGATTTCCGTGCCGAGAATCTGCGCCAACTCGACAGCTAAAGCAGTTTTGCCGGACGCAGTCGGCCCGGCAATGACGATAAGTTCTTTTTTATTATTTGCCACCATTAAGGCAATACGTATTTCTGTACATCATCGACTGTTATTGTCTTTCCGGAAAGGATAATCAGGCGCTCGATTACATTGCGTAGTTCGCGAATATTACCAGTCCAGTTGTGTTGCTGCAATGCTTTCAGTGCATCGGCATCAATGGTCTTTGGTTTTTGTCCGTATTCTTCCGCAATCAGTTGTAGGAAACGGTCTGCCAATAATGGAATGTCGTCCACTCTTTCGTTGAGAGAAGGGACTTTGATAAGAATCACGCTCAGACGGTGATACAAGTCCAAACGGAAATTTTTCTCTTCCACTTCTTTCAGCAAATCCTTGTTGGTCGCCGCAATCACGCGAACGTCCACATTGATTTCTTTTTCGCCACCGACACGAGTGATTTTTCCTTCCTGTAATGCACGCAGAACTTTTGCCTGTGCTGTCAGGCTCATGTCGCCAATCTCATCCAAAAAAAGTGTTCCACCGTTTGCTTGTTCAAATTTTCCGATACGCTGCTTGACCGCTGAAGTGAATGAACCTTTTTCATGTCCGAAAAGCTCACTTTCAATGAGTTCGGAAGGAATGGCGGCGCAGTTGACCTCGATTAATGGAGAATCAGTACGGTTACTTTTGGCATATAGTTCCCTTGCTACGAGTTCTTTGCCGCTACCGTTTTCGCCCGTAATCAATACGCGAGCATCCGTTGGAGCTACTTTGGCGATGGTGTCCTTGATTTGTTTGATACCAGCGGATTCCCCAACAATTTCGTAGGATTTGCCGATTTTTTTCTTGAGCGTACGCGTCTCCACACTCAGCGTGTTTTTCTCGATTGCGTTGCGAATCGTGATTAACATCCTATTGAGGTCAGGAGGTTTGGATATATAGTCGTACGCACCTTTCTTCACGGCATCCACTGCTGTTTCGATATTGCCATGTCCGCTAATCATGATAACGGGTATGTCGGGATTTTTTTCTATGGCTTTTTGCAAAAACTCGATACCGTCCATCTTGGGCATCTTGATGTCGCAAAGGACAAGGTCAACGTTGCTGTGTTGTGCAAAATATTCCCATCCTTCTTCTCCGTTTTCGGCTTCTATTGTTTTGTAGCCTTCATAGGAAAGAATCTCTCCCAAGGTTTTTCGGATGGCTTTTTCGTCGTCTATGATTAATATATTGGGCATTGTCGATTTTTATGGATAGGCGACAAAGATAGGGATTTGAAAATTTGGATATTCTAGGTAATGATACTACTTTTCTCTACAATTGTATTGTACCTTGGTATTTTAAATGATTAGTAGTTTTTAGGGCAAAATCAATAGCTATTTAATCGTCGTATTGAGCACGGAGGCTAAATGAAAGAAATATTTAAAATATACCCACTATCTGCGGAGGAATCGATAAGAATACAACAATCTGTCAATGAACCTCATCAGCATGATTTTGAGGAACTGCTTATTGGGAAAGAAGGGAGATTGGAGCATTTTATAGATTTTGCATCCCAATCCATTCCCGCTCCTTTTGTTAGTTTTGTAACAAGGGGGAAACTCCATCAAGCAAAGCCTTTTCCTGACGAAAACGGGAACTGTAAAATATGGGTTATTCGTTTTAAAAGCGAGTTTATCCCAGAAACTACATTTCAGCTATATGCCTCTTTTCATAACAAGGCCAATTTCAGTATGACACTCGATAGTTGTTTCGGCAGATTGGATATTTTAAGTAGGATGATGTATGAAGAATACCAATTGGAATCACCTGACTACGGAGTGTTGCGGCAATTACTAAGTACTGTATTTACGATGATTGAATCCGAACGTAGGAAACAACATCCGGACGAGGATGCGAGTGGGACAAGGCGGAGTATGGTTTTTAAAGATTTTCTACAACTGCTTGAGAACAATTACAAGCAATCGCTAGGCGTAGAGTTCTATGCTTCCAAGCTATTCATGTCCGTGCGCAATCTCAATCTAATATGTCAACAGATTCTTCAACAAAGTATTTCGGAAATCATTGAAACGCGCAAACTGACCGAGGCTAAGAATCTGCTGATAACAACGGAATTGTCTATCGCTGAAATTGGGTTTGAGCTCGGTTTCAAGGAAAAAACAAACTTCTCGCATACTTTCAAAAAGAAATCCGGACAGACTCCGTCTGAATTTAGGACAGAAATGACAAAGCTGATTTCCTAAAATCACAACTATTTTTCCTAAAATCGTTACAACAATATTTGTTGTTGTATATAATTTTGCATCATTAAATCATATAATAAAAATAAAAATGAAAATGATGAAAAAGTCTGTTTTGCACCTAGTTATTATTATCGTAGCGATAGTATTGTCCAATGCCGGAAATGCCAATGCGCAAGCGCAAAAATCAAAAACCGAAATACTGAAAGAGTTAAAAGAAATCACAGCTACGAATGCAGTGATTGCCAAAAACTTCAAAACGTTTGACACGCTTGATTTTACGGTGTTTACCAATAGGGATTGGGCGCGTCTACACGAAAGCCATGCGAAGGATATATTGGTTCATTTCCCTGACGGTCATATAGAAAAAGGTATTGAGCAGCATATTAAGACATTGGATGCCATGTTTGTCTATGCGCCTGACACAAGAATACATGAACATCCGATAAGAATCGGTAGTGGCAATATCACTGCAGTTATGGGCTGGATGGAGGGTACGTTTACTCAACCAATGCCTACTGGAGACGGAAAGTTTGTCCAACCAACAGGGAAAAAATTTCGTATGCCGATGGTAACGATTGGCATCTGGAACAAAGACGGCGTTGTG